>JBIJCP010000082.1:0-5430 GCA_044344635.1 Candidatus Planktophila sp.
ACTCACGACGCTGGTTCTCTGCGTGCATCCCATGCAGGTCAAACTGTTTCGCTCGCCGGTTGGGTCGCGCGCCGTCGTGATCACGGGGGAGTTGCCTTTATTGATTTGAGAGATGCAACTGGTTCCGTGCAAGTAGTAATCCGTGATGAGGCGTTAGCAGGTTCGCTTCGCGCTGAATGGTGTTTACAAATAACGGGCGAAGTTGTTCTAAGACCCGAAGGAAATGCAAACACGGCGCTTCCTACCGGCGCTATTGAGATTATGGGAGATGATGTAAAGGTATTGAGTGAATCCGCACCTCTTCCTTTTCCAGTAGATAGTGGAAATGATTCTGAGATTTCTGAAGAAGTTCGCCTGAAGTATCGCTATCTTGATCTACGTCGTGAAAAACCTGCGGCAAACCTGCGCCTGCGCTCCAAGGTGACTTCAACTATCAGACGAGTAATGGAAGAGTTGGATTTCCTGGAGATCGAAACGCCTTACTTGACACGTAGCACTCCTGAAGGTGCGCGCGACTTTCTAGTTCCAGTTCGTCTGCAACCAGGCAGCTGGTATGCCCTGCCGCAATCACCACAACTTTTCAAGCAGTTGTTAATGGTTGCCGGAATGGAACGTTACTACCAGATTGCTCGTTGCTTCCGGGATGAGGATTTCCGCGCTGATCGCCAACCTGAGTTCACCCAACTCGATATTGAAATGTCATTTATCGACCAAGCCGATATTTTGGCGGTCGCCGAAAAACTCTTAGTTAAAATCTGGAGAGAAGCAGTCGGCTACGAGGTTAAGACGCCGATTCGTCATATGACCTACGCAGATGCAATGCGTGATTATGGATCAGATAAACCTGATCTGCGCTTTGATTTGAAGTTAATTGAGCAGACTGAGTTCTTTGCAAAAACTGAATTTAGAGTCTTCCAAGCGCCATATGTCGGAAGCGTTGTGATGCCAGGTGGTGCATCATCTCCACGTCGCGAGTTAGATGCGTGGCAAGATTGGGCAAAGGCACGCGGCGCAAAGGGTTTGGCTTACATTCTGGTTAATGAGGATGGAACCTTGGGTGGACCAGTCTCTAAAAATATTTCTCAACTTGAACAAGATGGAATCGTTAGCGCAGCAGGAGCAAAGGCAGGGGATGCGATCTTCTTCGCAGCTGGCGAAAGAAGTGCATCGCTAGCGCTGCTAGGCGCAGTGCGTTTAGAGATCGGCAAACGTTGCAATTTAATTAATGAAGGCGCGTGGGAGTTCCTCTGGGTTGTCGATGCACCGATGTTTGAGCCAACAGATGGTGGAGGATGGACCGCGGTTCACCATCCCTTTACTGGACCAAAGCCAGAGTTTGCGAAGAGCTTCAAATCAGATCCAGCTGCAGCGCTGGCATATGCCTATGACATAGTTTTAAATGGAACAGAGTTAGGTGGGGGATCTATTCGTATCCACGATCGTCAAATTCAAAAGGATGTCTTTAACGTTATCGGTTTAAGCGATGAAGAAGCGGCAAGTAAATTTGGCTTCCTCCTTGAGGCCTTTAATTACGGCCCACCTCCACATGGTGGAATCGCACTTGGACTTGACCGCGTCTGCGCTTTACTTACGGGCAGCGATTCGATTCGTGAGGTGATTGCATTTCCAAAGACCGCCAGTGGTGGAGATCCGCTTACAGGTGCTCCAACTCCGATCACTCCAGCGCAGCGGAGAGAAAGTGGTATCGACGGTCTTCCGAAGGGCGAAAGCAAGGGGTAAGGATCTACTCAGGTAGGCTCTACCTCGTAAAGTTGTTTACAAAGCGGTTCACAAAATATGGATAGCAATTAGTTAGGGGCAAGAAAATGGTCACAGGTCCAGGTGGAGTAGCAACAATTATCGCTGCCTGCTCTCTTCTTGCTATTGCCATCGCGATCTCATATGCAGTCATCCGCATTGGTCGGTTTATTGATGAGGCAAAGGTTTCGCTCAAGACGCTAACTGATGAGACCGCGCCACTAATTCATGAGTCAACCAGAACTGTCGAATTGATCAATAGCCCCTTGGAGAGCATCGCGCGCATCACAAAAAATGTGGAAGATGTAACAACGAAAGTCTCTGATGCAGCTACCGGCTTTATGGATAAGAGCGGGCCAGCAGTGAAAGTTGCTGGGGCTTTGATTAGCGCCGCTGGTATGAAAAAGTCTGCCAAGAAGAAAAAGAAGAAGGCGGAGTAAACCCAGAAAGTGGAATCCGCCGAGATCCGTTCGCGCTGGCTGCGCTTCTTTGAAAGTGATAATCGTCAAGGTCTAACGCATACCGTTGTGCCATCGGCCTCCCTTATCGCAGATGACCCTAACCTGTTGTTAGTAAATGCTGGGATGGTTCCCTTTAAACCATACTTTCTTGGTGAAGTTACCGCACCCTTTAAGCGCGCGACATCAGTTCAAAAATGTGTCCGTACTTTGGATATCGATGAAGTTGGTAAAACAACTCGCCACGCCTCTTTCTTTCAAATGTGCGGCAACTTCTCTTTTGGAGATTACTTTAAAGAAGGCGCTATCGCCTTGGCGTGGGAGTTATTAACTCGCCCGATTTCAGATGGAGGATACGGTTTTCCTGAGGATAAATTATGGGTAACTGTTTATCTCACCGATGATGAGGCTGCCGACATTTGGCATAAAAAGATTGGCGTCCCGAAGGAGAGAATTCAGCGACGTGATATGGCCGATAATTTCTGGTCAATGGGCGTTCCTGGACCTTGCGGACCTTGCTCTGAAATCTACTTCGATCGTGGTCCTGCCTACGGAATAGATGGTGGACCGATCGCAGATGAGAACCGTTATCTAGAAATATGGAATTTGGTTTTTATGCAGAACGAGCGCGGGGCCGGCGGCGGTAAAGAAGGTTACCCAATTCTTGGTGAACTGCCAGCAAAGAGTATTGATACCGGACTTGGGCTAGAACGTACCGCCGCGCTTTTGCAAGGCGTGGAAAATATCTATGAAATCGATACAACGATGCAGATTCTTACCAAGGCGATGGAGTTAACTGGCGTCAAGTATGGAGCCAATGAGAAATCAGATATCTCACTTCGCGTTATTGCAGATCACGCCCGAACTTCGGCAATGCTAATTGGCGATGGCGTTACTCCCGGCAATGAGGGACGTGGCTATGTTCTGCGCCGCATGATGCGCCGCACCATTCGAAACATGCGACTTCTTGGCACCAACGATCCAATCATGTCTGATCTAACTGTGGTTGCGATTGGGGCAATGGGAGCGCAATATCCTGAGTTGATTACCGATCAAAAACGTATCTTGGCAGTCTCAGTTGGTGAAGAAGAGTCATTCCTTCAGACTTTAAAGAGTGGCACACAGATTTTCGATATCGCTTCGACCCAACTAAAACAGGCGAAGAAGAAGGTTTTGCCAGGTGATGATGTATTTAAGTTGCACGACACTTACGGCTTTCCATTCGATTTGACTCTGGAGATGGCGCGGGAAGAAGGTCTGGAGGTAGATGAAGAGGGCTTTACTCGCTTGATGAATGAACAACGCGATCGCGCGAAGGCAGATGCTAAAGCGAAGAAGAGCGGACATACAGATTTAAGTGAGTACAAGAAAATTGCAGATGAAAAAGGCACCGGCGAGTTTATTGGTTACACACACCTTCGATCTGAAGCGAAGTTAAATGGAATTTTAGTTGATGGCCTGAGCGTAAAGAGCGCAAACGCTGGAGACGATGTAGAAATTGTCTTAGACCGCACCCCTTTCTATGCCGAGGGCGGCGGGCAGCTGGCAGATGGTGGAACTATTACTTTGACAAATGGCGCGGTAATCGAGATTGATGATGTGCAAATGCCGATCAAGGATCTTTCTGTGCATCGCGGTCGAGTTGTATCAGGATCGATTACTTTGGGTGAGGGCGCTTTTGCAGAGATTAATGATCTACGTCGCAGCGCAATTTCTCGCTCGCATACCGCCACCCATATGGTTCATAAAGCCTTCCGTGAATTTTTGGGAGAGACTGCGACGCAGGCGGGTTCAGAGAATTCACCAGGACGCTTCCGTTTTGATTTTCCAGCAACAGGCGCTGTGCCAGAGAGCGTTTTAAATGACGTTGAGTCGCGAGTAAATACCCTGCTCTTAGAAGATCTAGAAGTTAGCGCAGAAGTTATGTCTCAAGAAGAGGCGCGCAAGATTGGTGCTATGGCGCTCTTCGGCGAGAAGTATGGTGATCGAGTCCGAGTCATTAGCGTCGGTGATTGGGCGCGCGAACTCTGCGGCGGCACGCACGTCACTCGCTCGGGTCAGCTAGGAGTTATTAAACTTCTAAGTGAATCATCAATTGGTGCAGGCGTTCGAAGAGTAGAAGCGCTAGTTGGTATCGATGCCTATAACTTTCTTGCCCGCGAGCATGTATTACTAAATTCACTTACTAGTTTGATCAAAGGTTCACGCACCGAGGAGCTTCCCGAGAGAATCTCTGATCTATTGGTGAAGATGAAAGAGATCGAGAAAGAGTTAGCAGTAGTGCGGTCGGCGGCAGCTATGTCTGATATTGCATCACTTGCAGCAAAGACCAAAGTTGTTAATGGAACTTCGCTCACCGCTCTCAGGATTGCAGATGGAGTTGCCGTAGATGATCTGCGCAAGATCGCCCTTGATCTAAGAAATCGCAATATCGAATCAGTTGTCGCTCTAATTAGCGTGGCTGAAGGCAAGCCGGTCCTCGTCGCAGCAGTTAGCGATGCGTCTAGAGCGAAAGGCATTAAGGCGGGAGCTCTGGTAAAGATTGGATCAACCATTCTGGGCGGCGGTGGAGGCGGAAAAGAAGATTTTGCGCAGGGTGGGGGATCATCTATATCTGAGATCGATAACGCGCTAGCTGCGATAGAGAAATCTCTCTCAGGTAATTAATGGCTCGCATCGGCCGTCGCATCGCCTTTGATCACGGTGATGTGCGTATTGGTGTTGCGATATGCGATCCTGATGGAATCCTTGCGACTCCGATAGCAACCTTGCAGAGTAAGAGCCCAACTTTAAAGAGCGAGATCACCAAAATTCTTGAAGAGTACGAACCCGTTAAGGCTTACGTCGGAAATCCCAAACTCTTAAGTGGAGATAATGGAGAAGCGGTTGCTAAGGTCGCGAAGTTCATCGAATTCTTAACTGCTAACTTTGATCTTCCGATCACCCTGGTAGATGAACGGCTATCTACGATCACTGCTGCCAAGCAGCTCAGGGAATCTGGAGTTAATGCCAAAGAGGCAAAGTCGCAAATTGATGCCGCAGCAGCAGTGGCTATTCTTGAGCAAGGCCTGGCTAATGAAGTTAAATAAACCCGCCTTGCTCCGAGTCGTCGCAGCTCTCGCAATTATCTTTATTTTTACCGCCGGAACACATCAACTTCGTAAGGGACCAGGTTCGGCACCAGATTTCCCTTGCGGACCCCAGGCATCTGGTG
>JBIJCP010000069.1:0-6548 GCA_044344635.1 Candidatus Planktophila sp.
AGTTCTCCAAACTCATTGCGGGCACGGACCGCGCCTACCTCTTCTAAATCACGGCTAGCTGTTGCTTGGGTAACGGCAAAGCCAGCCTTCTTAAGTAGCTTTACAAGATCAGATTGCGAATGAACTACGCCCGCTTTGATTAATGAAATCGCTTTTGTACGGCGAGCTGATACCGATGACGAATTTAAAACTTTAACCACGATCCACCTCCTGCATGCATTCTGTGAAGATTGCGATAAAACGATCGATCTGCACTTTGGTTACTGTCAACGCAGGAGCGATTCGAATCGTCTCTTCATTAGGAGCATTTACCAAAACTCCCCGAGACGCTAGCTTTTCAGATAGATCTTTCGCATAGGCTCCATCAAGAGCGATTCCTAGAAGCAATCCGCGTCCGCGAACTTCGGTAACTCCCCTTACCGCTCCCAATTTAATCTTGAGACGTTTCTCAAAACTCCTTGCAGAAACCATTAATCGATTCTTTGTTATGAACTCAATCGCGGCCAGCCCAGCTGCAGCGGCGACGGGATTTCCTCCGAATGTGGTTCCGTGCTCTCCAGGTGCGAACTGCGGTGAGTTACTGCCCAAGGTGATCATTGCGCCCACTGGTAATCCGCCACCTAAACCCTTAGCCAAGGTAATTACATCTGGACGAATCTTCTCTTCTTCGTAGCCAAACCAAGTACCGGTTCGACCAATGCCAGTTTGAACACAATCAAAGACGAGTAAGGCTCCGTGCTGATTACAGATATCGCGCAACTCTTTTAAGTAACCAAATGGTGGGACGATTACGCCCGCCTCGCCCATTATTGGTTCCACTATCACCATTGCAGTTTTCTTACTTACCGCTTTGCGCATCTGGGCGATGTCACCAAAAGCTACGTGCTTAATATCTTTTAGGAGAGGTTTAAAAGGGTTGCGCTTACTTGGCTGTCCGGTCAGAGAGAGCGCTCCCATTGTCCGTCCGTGGAATGAACCGGTGGTCGCCACAATCTTGCTCCGCCCAGTCTTGCGCGATAACTTCAACGCCGCCTCATTCGCCTCTGCGCCAGAGTTACAGAAAAAGACCCTTGCCGTGTTATCTCCAGTGAGTTCCTGCAACTTTGCCGCGAGAGCGATTCCGGATGGATGGCTATAAAAATTACTGACATGGCCCAAGGTGGCTATCTGCTTTGAAACCGCTCTCACGATTACCGGATGGGCATGTCCTAAAACATTTGTTGCGATTCCACCGAGAAAATCTAGATACTTTTTGCCAGAGGTATCGGTGACGATCACTCCCTTGCCAGATTTAAGAGTTATCTTCGGCTCGCCATAATTACCTTGCATTACATCGCTCCAGGAAACCGAACTCTTCGCGTTCTTTGTCATAACTTTGACACCAGCGTCCCTCCTCTATTCTTTAACGCATCCGCGAAGGCTGACGGATCGGTTCCGTCGATGATTCGCACAGCGCTTGCCCCACCATCTATTGCATCTAAACAAGCTTGAACTTTCGGTGCCATACCTTCGGCAAAGGTAGATTTGATCTTCGCTAATTCGGTTGCGCTAATCTGGGTGATCAGCGAATCAAGGTCAGGCCAAGCGCGATAGATTCCGGCCACATCGGTCATAATTATCAAACACTCTGAACCTAACGCACCGGCTATTGCAGCCGCAGCTAAATCAGCATTTACATTAAGACCGCCGGAGAAATTTTCATCGGTGGCTATCGGTGAAATAACTGGCACCTGCCCGCCCTTTAAAGCGTTCTTAATAGCTTGTGGATTGACCGCAGTGATAACTCCCACCAAACCCAGATCTGCGCTTGTACCATCTACTAATTGACGTAAAGGTTCGGCGATGAGCGACTCCGTCTTACGACCGGACAACGCCAGCGCATTAACGCCTTCTCTCTGAAGCGAGCTTGCGACAGCTGGTCCTACTTCATCAGCGAGAACGCGTTCTACAACTTCAAAGATTTCCGGGGTAGTAACTCGAAAACCACCAAGAAACTCTGACTTGATCTCTTCCTTCTTTAAGGCGGCATCAATCTGCGGCCCACCACCATGAACAATCACGAGTTCAACTCCGTTGCGCTGGGCGGCTGCAATAGCTTTGGCAAAGGCGCCATTCTCATCACGCATCGCGTGGCCACCGAATTTAACAACTATCACGTCGCGTATGCCGAATTCTCGTGTACGTAATCGTGGGATAAATCATTTGTATATACCGTCGCCTGTGCCTTGCCCACTTTTAGATCTATATCTATAGTTACAAGACGATCTGCAAAACTAACTTGGTTCCGATCTGCAAAAGGCGCACTGGACTTTGCTACCTGGACTCCATTGAGCGTGACATCAATATCCAGTGGGTTTAACTCAACTCGAGCAGTGCCAACCGCAGCCAGCACTCTCCCCCAATTCGGATCGCCACCAAAGATGGCGCATTTGAGCAAGTTGTTACGGGCGCACGCGCGTGCGACTTGCACTGCATCTTCTTCGGTTATTGCTCCCGATACCTTAATCGCAACCGTCTTGGTTGACCCTTCAGCGTCGGCGATCAACTGTTGCGCCAAAGAGCCGCAGACTTGCGTAAGAGCGGTTTCAAACTCTTCCACTGTTGGTTGGTAGCCACTCGCGCCAGAGCCCATCAATAAAACAGTGTCATTTGTAGATGTACAGCCATCGGAATCAATTCGGTTGTAAGTGCGGTCACAAACTTGTTGAAAAATTTCTTGCGCTTTATCCGGCAATACTGCATCAGTCATCACTACCGACAACATAGTTGCTAAGGCAGGGGCTAACATTCCGGCGCCCTTAGCGACGCCAGATACTTCAAAGTTAGAGTTTTTCACATTAGCTATTTTGGCGACGCTATCTGTTGTCATAATCGCCTCGGCAACTTCGCTCAAAGCGTTTACCGAAAGTTTATTTGCGATCAGATCTATTCCGGTGAGAATCTTGGAAATCGGCAGTAGTTCACCAATTAATCCGGTAGAACAGACAACTACTTCGCTAGATGAAATGTTTAGCACTTCAGCAACGCGCTCGGCTGTCTGATGGGTATCTGCAAAACCTTGTGCTCCAGTGCAGGCATTTGCGCCGCCTGAATTAAGAATCGCAGCTCTGACTATCTTCCCCTTAGTAACTTGCTTGCTCCAAATAACAGGTGCGGCGATTACCTGATTAGATGTGTAAACGGCAGCAGCGCCAAACTTTGGCCCGCTATTGACGATCAGCGTTAGATCAAGAGCGCCCGAACTCTTTAAACCAGCCGCGCAGGCGCCAGCGGTAAAGCCATTGGGTAACTTCATGCGCCGATACCTTGACCGGTTAAACCCAGGTTCTCAACTAAACCGCAGATGATGTTGGCGTTCTGAATCGCCTGTCCTGCTGCGCCTTTCACCAAGTTATCGAGAGCGACGCTGATCACCAACCTATTTGTGTGTTGGTCGACCGCAACTTGCATCGCAACAAAGTTACTCCCCAGGACGGCAGAAGTCTTCGGCATTACTCCTTCCGGAAGTAGCGAGATAAATTGCTCCTTAGAATATGCCGATTCATAGGCCTGACGTACTTGCTCCTTACTCACGCCAGCGAGTAATTTCATAGTGATCGTTGCCAAAATTCCACGAGGCATTGGCGCAAGTATCGGCGTGAAAGAAACTTTCGCTGAAATTCCCGTACAACGAGTAATCGCTTCTTCTATCTCTGGAGTGTGCTGGTGCACTCCCCCAAATTTGTATGAGGTGAGGCTTCCCATAACTTCGCTGGCGATCAGATTGATCTTGGCACTTCGCCCCGCACCCGTAGTACCGGAAGCTGCCACGACAACGACATCGCTGACATCTGCAATCTTGGCAGCCGGAGCTGTACCGAGAGCGATCGCAGTCGCATAACAACCTGGATTTGCCACTCGATTCGATTTCGCAATTAATTCACGCGCACCCGGTAGTTCTGGTGCACCATAACTCCATGTACCGGCATGGGTTCCACCGTAATACTTCAACCAGCTAGCGCTATCTTCTAAACGATAGTCAGCCCCTAAGTCAACGATCTTGGCCTCGCCATTTAAAGAGGCGATCACACTTGCACTTTCACCGTGTGGCAGCGCCAGAAAGATAAGCTCACAGCAATCAAAATCAGTTGATTTAAAGGCGCTAAAGGTTCTGCCTTTATAGCTCGTGAGATGAGGATGTACCGAAGTAATCAATTCTCCAGCATTTGAGTGCGCAGTGACAGCGCAGACTTCGAATTCGGGATGGCCATCCAGGAGACGCAACAGCTCTCCACCGGCATATCCGCTTGCGCCAATTACTCCGACCTTCATGAGGCTACTATAGCATAATTATGCATCGAATTGCATAATTATTCAGTCTTTGCCCGTGCGCAGTATCGCTCCAGTGGCTTTGACCGCAGATTGCACCGCAGCTTCACGCATTTCGGAGACCTCTGCACCCGTCAGGGTGCGATCAGATGCACGGAAGGTCAGCGTGAAAGCGAGAGAAATCTTGCCGCCGCCTAGTTTGTCGTAGCGATCGAAGAGAGCGATCGATTCGAGTAAATCCCCCGCCCCGCTTCGCAGCGCTTCTTCGACCTCCAACGCTGATACCTTCGCATCAACGATTAGGGCAACGTCTTGTACTGCCGCCGGCATGGTTCCGACCCGGGTCGGACGAACAATCTCTGATCCAGGAAGGGCGCTTAGCCCAACCGCAAATGCCACACTTCTTTCGGGGAGGCCGTACTTGGTGATTATTCGCGGGTGTATTTCTCCTGCATGAGCTACTGCCTTACCGTCCACAATCAATTCAGCACATCGACCAGGATGCCATGGCGCGAAATCAGAGCGTTTGATACTCCATTGCAGATTACATAAACGCAAAATATCCTGTGCAAAGGCGATCGCATCTTGCCAGTTATAAGCGCGCGCTTTTCCTTGCCAATCTTCACTCTCGCTCTTTCCGACAAGGAGACCTGCGACATGGAAGGCCTGCGGTGGAACGTTGGCGTAAATTGCCGAGATTGTCTTGGCATCTGGACGAGATCCAATTTCTGGTGAAATTGCAGGAGTCAACTTCTGCGAACTTCTGAAGATTGAACCCATTTCAAATAACGCAAAGTCTTTTGCGCCACGGCTTATATTGCGCGCCGCTACTTCAATTAAACCTGGAACTAAATGCACGCGCATCAGTGGAGATTCATCGGACATGGGATTAGCTATTTTATAGGTCGCGGCTCTTTCACCAATGAACCCCATTTGATCAATCGTCTCTTGATTGGTGAATGGAAATGTTTGGACTTCTGCGAGTCCGCGCGCTGCCAACATTGCAGCAATTGCGCGCCGACGTCTCTGAGTTGGGGTTAGAGTTGCGTGGTTAGGGCGTGGTGGAAGTATTGATGGGATCTTGTCGTAACCAATCATGCGAGCGACTTCTTCAGCTAGATCTGTTGGAGTAAGCAGATCCCAACGCCAAGATGGTGGGTCTACTACGAAACTCTTCTCATCCACATCGCAACCAACTATGCGCAGGACGCGGGCTATCTCTGCAGGGGCTATCTCAAGACCTAAGAGTTTTGGAATGAACTTTGGATCAAGATCAATCAACGGCGCATATCTAGGTTTTCCGACAACCACAGTTGCTACGTGTTTGGCTGAGCTATGTGTGGTCAAGAGCTGAACAAAACGGGCAGAGGCAAACTCGGCCAAGGAAGGATCAACGCCTCGCTCTAAACGGCGGGAGGCTTCGGATGAGAGCTTGTGGCGGCGTGAATTCTTAGCGACACAAACCGGATCAAAGCGAACTGCTTCCAAGGCGATCTCGGTTGTGGTCTCGGAGATCTCAGAAGATTGCCCGCCCATAGTTCCCGCAAGGGCAAGTGGGTTTTTATCATCGCAAACCATTAGATCATCCGGATCTAATTGACGAACTTGGCCATCTAAAGTTGTAAATGGTTGCGCTTTACCCGCGCGCTTAATCGTGAGCCCACCTGAGATCTTTGCCTTATCAAATGCGTGCAATGGTTGACCTAGTTCGAGCATTACGTAGTTAGTTACATCGACTACTAGCGAGATCGATCGCATTCCCATCTTTTCGATGCGTTGGCGCATCCACATAGGTGTTCTAGCCGATGGATCAAAGTTGGAAAGTGTGCGTAGGTAAAAAACAGAGGCGGTAGCCGGATCTTCAATCTTTGCAGCTACCCCTTTACCAGTCTCTTCAAATTTAACTTCGCGCAGTGCATCTACGGGATCAATAAACTTTAGTCCAAGTGATCCGGCCACTTCACGCGCTACACCGCGAATACTTAACGCATATCCACGATCTGGATTAACCGCGATATCAAAAATGGTGTCGTGTATTTCTAGGCCGATAATCGCATCGCTGCCTATCGCAACGTCTGCTTCAGCGAAGACCATAATTCCAGAATGATCTTCCCCAAGGCCTAACTCTCGGGAAGAACAGATCATGCCATCGGAGGTCTTACCGTAAGTCTCGCGGGCTGAAATCTTGAAATCTCCAGGCAGAACCGCGCCAGGAAGCGCTGCAACCACCATATCGCCAA
>JBIJCP010000005.1:0-21033 GCA_044344635.1 Candidatus Planktophila sp.
AGCCATTACTCGACTAGAACGAATCGCCACTATCGCAGAAACGATCTTCGGCGATGAAAAAGCTGCCTAACTTAAAGACCACTGCAGCGGTTGCAATCGCAGCCGCTGCAGTTTTCTACTCTAATTTGCCTGACCTAATAAAATATTGATTTTGACCCACAGTCGCAGTACCGTTGCGCGGATGTTACATAATCTAGGAGTCAAATGAAGATTGCAGTAGTTGGAAGTTACGGCGTGGGAATGACTATGCGGTTACCAAAGTTCCCAGTTGCTGGAGAAACTTTAATGGGTGGAGCATATGATTCCGGACCTGGTGGAAAAGGATCTAACCAGGCTATCGGGGCAGCAAGACTTGGCGCAGATGTCAGCTTCTTGACCGCTATCGGCCCTGATGATTTCGGGTTGGCGGCGCGCGCACTTTGGAAAGTTGAGGGCGTAGATGATTCTTGCGTTGTAACAGGCAAGAGCCACACCATGGTTGGCTTCATTTTAGTTGATTCCGATGGCGAAAATAGAATTATTGTTGCAGCGGGCGCGCTGGATGAATTAACTCCAAATCATGTTGAAGAATTCCGCTCGCATATTGCAAAAGCAGATGTATTTGTGATCTCAATGGAGCTGGCATTTCCAGCGGTTTTAGCTGCGTTAAAGATAGGACGAGAAGAAGGTGTTTTTATAGTTCTTAACCCAGCACCTGCCCTGAAATTACCACCGGAGTCTTGGGCGATGTTTGATGTGATTACTCCAAATAGAACCGAAGCGCCTATTTTGCTGGGCCTAGATAGCAACCATGGACTCTCACCAAGAGAGTTAATTGCCCAAATGCGGTTGAAGACGAAGGCCAAGATTGTTATGACTTTAGGTTCTGAAGGCTCTCTTGTCGATGATGGCAATGACATCCTGGCTATTCCAGCGTTTAAACCTAAGAAAGTTGTAGATACAACTGGCGCTGGAGATAGTTTTACTTCAGCACTTGCTGTCGCCATCTCCGAAGGAAAAGATTTTCACGAGTGCGTGAGATTTGCGACAGCGGCGGGTGCGCACTCTGTAGGAATCGCCGGCGTAATTGATGCACTGCCAACTAGAAAAGAGATCGAAGCATGCCTGGCTCAATAGATCCTGCAAAGTTAACGCCAGCAGAAATCGCCCCATATATTCAACATACCAAAATCGAAGTTGGTGCAACACGTGACGAGATGATCGCACACGTGGAAGATGCTATTAAATATGGATTTAGCGCAGCGATGGTTCCGGGTTCGTGGGTTGCGCTAACCGCTTCAATTTTGCAAGGAACGGGAATCGAAGTGGCATCAGCTTTAGATTTCCCAACCGTAGGCGTTATGACTAGCGCTGGAAAAGCTGCAGAAGCAGCGGAGCTAGTCAGGTTGGGTGCAACGCAGATTGATATTGGAGTCCAAATAGGCTGGCTTAAATCTGGAATGTATGACGAATTTCGCGAAGATATCGCCGGCGTCGTGCGCGCATCGGGAGTTCCTATAAAGGTAATGCTTGAACTTCCGTTGCTGACTGAAGATCAAAAAGAGCTCGCGATCCAACTGTCGATGGAAGCCGGTGTTTCATATCTAAAGAATGCAAGCAGTGGCCAGATTGAGACCGCCAATCCTGCGAGTATAAAATATCTAGTCGATCGCGCGCGCAACGGTGTTTTGGTGAAAGCTTCCGGTTCGATAAAGCACTTATCTCAAGCTCGCGAATTAATCGCCGCCGGTGCATCTCTGCTTGGTACCAGCGCGGGGATAGAGATAATCAATGACGCAAGTAATGCCGAAACGAAGAGTTACTGATATTTGAACCCAGCCAGATCGATCTGGCATGAATCCAGGGGGCGCAGCCGCCCCCCGAAGGCTATCGGCGCTGGATTTTAAGCTTTAATCGTGCTTTCGCTATTGACTTGCCATCCCAGGGAAGGTTAAGTATGCACATTCGCTGGAAAGGTTTCCAAGCGTCAAAAGTAGTTAGGATCCAAGCGCGTGTCAGAGAAGAGTAAATCTAAACGATTTAAATTTCCAGAAGAGACGAGTGTAATTTTCGCACTTCTTCTCCTCATAGGAATCGTTGGTGCAATGCGCCCGAATTTCTTAAAACCAGAAAATCTTCTCAATCTCGCAGCGAGTTACTCAATCTCTGCCCTTCTTGCAGGCTGCATTGTCTACCTGCTTGCAATGGGAGAAATTGACCTCTCATTTGGTTGGATTCTAAATCTTTCTGCTGTTGTCGCTGGTCTGGCAATGATCGCCGGAGTCCCTGTCTGGATATCAATTCTCTTGGGCATCTTCGCAGGTGGACTGATGGGAGCGATCAACGGTGCGCTAACGGTGCTGATGAGGCTTCCGCTAATCATTGTTACTTTAGGTACCGCCTCGATATTCCAAGGTATTTCGCTAATTTCAAATAAGTCAGGTTCAGTTGTTCCAACTGATGAAAAACTTAGATCAAATATCTTCTTCCGTATCCTGGGCGGCGATATTGATACCCCAATTCCATTCATTCTCATTTTCGTAGTTTTCTGCTTTGTCTTGCTGCACTTAACGCTCCATAAGACTCGTTTTGGTTATCGCATTCTTGCCATCGGCAGCAATCCCGAAGCGGCGCGATTGGCCGGTATTCCGACTAAGAGAATCAAAATACTTGCTTGCACATTAATGGGCGTTGTGTCTGGGATAGGCGGAGTTTTGTTCCTTGGATTTAGAGGAGCCGTAGATCCAAGCACGGGCGCTAACTTATTACTTCCAGTTGTTGCCGCTGCGATAATCGGTGGAACGCCATTATCTGGCGGTGCCGGAACAGTGTGGGGCTCGCTATATGGCGCACTAATTGTTGGAGTCATCGGTGTTGGAATTGTGTTCTTGGGTATTAATGCAGTTTGGAGCACCCTGGTCACAGGTCTAGTTATTATCTTTGCAATCGGCATAGATCAAATCGTTCGAGTCCGAAAAAATCGAATAAGTTGAAAAAAGGTTTCAACCTTGCCTAACGTGGGCATTGCTTGAAAAAATGAAAAGGGAGAAAAATAGAGATGATCAAAGCAATGCGTAAATCGCGCTGGACTGCAGTAGCACTTACTGCGGCGATGGTGGTTACTGCTGCTGGAGTTGCAACTCCTGCACAGGCCGCGCCGAAGAAGCTGACTATTGGTTTCGTAGTTCACGTAATCGGTAATCCATTTATTAACCAGATAATCGAAGCAGCTAAAATGGCTGCCAAAGATCTCAATGTAAATATTAAAGTTACAGGCCCAGCCGGCGCTGAAGGCGATGCCCAACTCACTGCCGTGCAGAATTTAGCTGCCTCAGGAGTCGATGGAATTGCTACCTCGGTCCCTGCAGCATCAATGGTAAATGGTCTTAATGCAATCATTAAGACTGGAATGCCTATGGTTCAATTCAACGGTCTCGGTGTTGGTGTTAAGGCACCATACGTTGGCGAGAAGTCAGTTGAATCAGGACGACTCCTCGGAAAGATGGTTCTAGACAAGATCGGCGGCCGCACTGCAAAGGGTGACGTCATTGTCGGAAACTGCTTCCCAGGTTTCCCAGTTTTGGAAAACCGTTCAAAGGGTGTTTTGGAGAGCTTGAAGAAGGCTCCAGGCATCAAAATTGTCGGACCATCAGATGTGAAGGTTGACGCTGCAGCGAATTTCGCTGCTTGGCAAGGTCTTCTTGCAGCTAATCCAGATGCTCTAGCAATGGTTGGACTCTGCGCTCCAGATGTGGAAAGCATCGGAAAAGTTAATGCAGCGAAGCCAGGTTCAAAGACCATTGGTGCGGGCTATGACCTCACCACAGGAAACTTGGAAGCGCTTGCAAACGGGACTGCACACATCAGTCTTGGTCAAACCCCATTTCTCCAGGGATACCTTCCTGTATACGTCTTGGTTGACAGCATTCGCAACAAGATCAAGATCAATCGTGCAGGATTCTTGGATTCTGGTACCGAAATTGTGACTGCTACTAAGGTTGTCCAGCCATTCGGGTCGGATCCTCTTACATTCAAGAAGTTGCAAAAGATGTCAGCTTCAAACAAGCTGACTCGCGCTTACTACGACAAGCTAGTTAAGACATACGTCAAGGATTGGCGCAAGAATCTAAAGCCAATCTCAGAGGAATCTGCTTAATTAGTAAATCAGTACTCGAGCCATAAACCACGAACGGAGGTCACCAAATGAATTCTCAAACTGCTCATAAGGTGATCTCCGTTCGCGGCTTGGCCAAGCGTTACGGCGGCGTAAAAGCCCTTAACGGTTTAGATTTAGATCTGGAAGCAAATAAAGTCCACGCCATAGTCGGTGAAAATGGCGCTGGAAAATCGACATTTATGAAGATTCTCTCTGGTGGAGTTACACCAGATGAAGGAACCATTGAAGTTTTAGGGGAGAAGTTCTCCTCGTTTTCGGTTCAATCAGCCTCAAAGCTGGGCATCGGAATCATGTATCAAGAACTGCGGTTATTTCAACACCGAGATGTTTTAACCAATCTTTTTCCAGACCGAGAGATGCGCATCGGCCCATTTATTGACCGAAAGAAGATGGCAGAAATTGCGATACCGGTTCTCAAATCAATCGGGCTTGATGTTGATTTAAAACAAATTGTTAGCGAACTCGCATTATCTGATCAACAATTGATCGAGCTTGCCCGAGTTCTTATCGAAAAGCCAAAACTTTTAATATTAGATGAACCAACATCTGCGCTAAATGCGCGCGAAAGCGCGCGGTTGCTGGACCTCGTGAGATTGCTCCCTCAGCAAGGGACCACAGTTCTATACGTTTCTCACCGACTAGACGAAGTTTTTTCAGTCTCACAACATATAACTGTGTTGCGCAACGGTTCTCTTGTCTTCTCTAAGCCAACTAGCGAGCTTGATATTCCTACCGTAATTGGCGGAATTGTTGGAGAAAAATCCGTTCAAGCAATTGTAAGGAAGAATAGTGGTGAAGATTCAAAGATTAAAAAGGAGAGAGTTTTAGAAGTTGCGAACTTAAGTAACGGTAGACAAGTTGTAGATATTTCACTAGACGTTGCGCCAGGTGAGATAGTTGGAGTCGCAGGGCTCATTGGCTCCGGCGCTGATGAACTTCTGGAAACTCTCTTCGGGGCCCGTCAAAAGATTTCAGGCAGCGTCAAATTTCAAGGCTCTGAGAAGCAGAATTTAAGTCCACAAAACTCAGTACGTGATGGAATTGCTCTAATTCCCGCCGATCGTAAGCGAGTCGGTTTAATGATTGATCGCACAGTTTCTGACAATTTATCTCAAGTCTCAGCCGGCGGTTTTAAGCGCGGCACACTGTTTGTCTCCAAATCTGGACTGGCAGCGACAGCTGTCAGGCTGGTAGAAAAGTTCGTTATCAAGACAGAGAATGTGCAGGTGCGAGTAGGAAATCTCTCTGGTGGAAACCAGCAGAAAGTCGTCATTGGAAAGTGGCTAGAGATTTCACCAGGGCTTGTCTTACTTGATGATCCAACTCGAGGGGTCGATATTGGAGCGAAAGTAGAATTGTTCCGACTTATTCGAGAAATTGCCGATGAAGGCAAGGGAGTTCTCTTTAGGTCAACTGAAATTTCTGAGCTAACCGCGCTGTGCGATCGTATAGTTGTCGTTAAAGATGGCGTCAGCACACGTGAAGTAAGCGGTGTCGATGATGCCGAACTCATAAAGTTGATCAACGAATAATAGAAAATTGATACCCAAACCGATCAATATCTAAAAAAAGAAAATAGAAACGATAGAGAAAGAGGAAAAATGGTAAGAAGAGCGTTCACTATGCGTTTGCAGCCAGGAAGTTTGGCCACATACAAGATGCACCACGATGCCATCTGGGCAGAGCTGATTGCTGAGCTCGAAAAGTCCGGTATCGCCAATATGACAATCTTCGAAAATGATCCTGTATTGGTTATGTATTCAGAGATAACCGATGTTGAGGCGTGGGATCGTCTTTGGCATTCAGAGGTTCACGATCGATGGGCAGTCTTGATGAACCCCCTAATGGAGTTCAGACCAGATGGAATTGTTGACTCAACTGAACTTCGCGAAGTCTTTCACCTCGAAACAAATGCAGGCAAGTAAGAAGAATGTCTGATAAAAAACTGGCTCTCGTAACAGGAGCCAGCCGTGGGATCGGAAGGCAGATCGCGATCGGTTTGGCCGATAGCGGCCATCAAGTTATTGCGGTTTCGCGCTCGGCTATAGATACAAGCGCGCTCTCAACTTCGCAAAAGTCATTGATCACAAGTATTACCGGTGATGTCAGCGATGCATCTTTTGTCGAAAAACTTGAGAGAGAAGTATCTAAAGAACACGGGGCGGTGCAAATCCTAGTTAACGCAGCAGGTGTATTTGGACCTATTGATTTGGTTCATAATACCGATCCTGCTGAATGGGTAAGAACTATCATCATTGATGCAGTAGCGCCGTATTACACAACTCGCTCTTTCTTGCCGGGAATGCTCAAGAACAAATGGGGCAGAATTATTAATCTTACTTCTGCCGCATCTCTGCATCCGCCGGGACCTCTTAATAGCGCATATGGGACTTCAAAAGCTGCGCTCAATCAACTTACTCGACATGTATCTGCTGAAATTGCGGGCTCGGGGGTAACTGCAAATGTTATTCATCCAGGCGATGTACGCAGTGATATGTGGGGAGATATCAAAGATAAAGTAGATGCCCTCGGTGAGATCGCTAAAGATTACAAAGCTTGGGTCGACTGGGTAGATCAAACTGGTGGAGATGATCCAAAGAAGGCTATGGATCTAGTTCTTAAGCTAATCAGTCCGGAAAGCGATTCGGTCAACGGTAGATTTTGCTGGATTGATCAACCGCTGCAAGCGCCTATTCCAAGTTGGGACGTTCCTGAAGATGCCAGACCTTGGGGTTCCAAGGACGAAAATTAAAACTCCTGTTGAGAGGTTAAAGAGTTGAAAAGCCTGAATTTAACCCGAATAAGTACTCAAGAGGAATTCTAGATGTCCGAACAGGAAACCAACTCAATCAGTTTTGTAAAAGAGTTGATTGACTATGCAACGCTCGATACTTCTAGTGAATTACTTAAGCGGTTAGAAGTAATCCTCGCCGATTTTATGGTTTGTGTATCCAGCGGCAATAAACTTCAATCGCAGGAATCACTGCTTAAAGACGATGGTTCGATTGGTCTGGCAGCCAGATTGGCTAGTCAATCTGCTTTCGAAGATAGAGATGATCTCGATTGGTCTGCAGTTAATCATCCAGGTTCAGTAGTTTTCGCCACAAGTTTTGCAATTGCATTAGAACACCCTAAGTTTCGAGAGAACTTTTTAACATCTGCTCTTGCAGGTATGCGCGCGAGCGCATCTGCTGCACATTTCTTCGGACCAGGCCATCGCAAGCGTTGGCATATAACTGCTACCGCAGGCACCTTTGGGGCGGTATGTGCGGCATCGGCAGCAATTGAGTTAGACAGTACAAAAGCTCAACAAGCGCTGCATCTTGCCGGAACAAATATGGGCGGGACAGGACAGGTCTCACGTGAATTGCAGGGCACCCCAAGATTTAATCGATCCGCAGCAGCAGCGCTGGGAGTTGCCTCTGCATTTGCAGCTTACGAAGGTATGCCTGCGCTAAAGAATCTTTGGCTCGGCGATCGCGGCCTATTCGAAGTCTTTGATTTGGCAGGCGTCATTACCGATGGTGGCCTGATTCGCGATGGTATTTCAACGGTTCGGGTACGGACTTTTCCAGCGACTGGTTTTATTCAGAGCGCATTATTTGGAGTCGCTAAATTAGCGGGTGAAAAGAGCGGCGATCTGCTCACTCTCAATGTCGATGTTAACGCTGGAGTATTCCCCATCCTCAATGATCCTGAGCGCGATCGCTGGTGGAACTTAAAAGCAAATGTTGCCTCCGCTTGGCGCTCAAAGAATCCAATGGATCTCACCCCGGCTCCAGAAATTGAGAAGTTAGTTACTGTCAATGGCGCTGATATTGCACTTGGTACCGCTCGAATTTCAGGAAGTACTACAGCCGGGCAGTTCGAGTTATTTGTCACCGAAGCACCTGGTTTGAACTTCTTTGATCCGATAGAAATCCTTTGGCGTGAGGAAAAATGGCGCTCAATGATTGGCGAGGGATATAAAGAAATTGTTGAGTTAGCCCGCGCGCTAATCTCTAAAGATGTATCAGATCTTACTTGGAGCAAAATAGAGAAAGTGCTGAGGTGAAGCGTGAGTAATCTGCATCCCAAGATCAAAGAGTTTCTCGATACTTTAGCGGCCGAAGGCGGTAAGGCGACAGAGCTATCGACGCCACGAGAGGTGCGCGCTAGCGCATTGAGTAAATGGAGACCAGAGTTCCTTGGAAGTGTGCCAAAGCGCGGTTCAGTTAAACAGAAATATTTCAGTGGTCCCCACGCCGACCTTCCGATCAATATCTATACCCCAGAGGGAGAAGGGCCGTTTCCGGCGATCGTATATTTCCATGGCGGGGGATGGGTGGCTGGCACGATAGAGATGACTGAAGTACAACATCAATTAGTCGGCGAAGCATGCGGGGCGGTTGTAGTTTCAGTTAATTACCAGAAAGCCCCTGAACATAAATTTCCTATTCCATTTGATGATTGCTATGCCACGCTGGAATGGGTGTGGCAGAACTGCGGCGCGTTAAATGTCGATCCTGAAAAAATCGGAATAGCTGGAGAAAGCGCCGGTGGAAATATCGCAGCGGGGGTAGCCCTCAAGGCGCGAGATGAAAAGGGACCAAAAATTGCTTTTCAAATTCTAATTTATCCAGTCACTGATCATAAATTTGATTACTCTTCCATGATTGATAACGCCAAAGGCTACGCCTTATCCACCGAAGCGATGAAATGGTACTGGAAACAATATATTAATGATCCAGTCGATCTAGATAATCCTTACTGCAGGCCAATGGCGGCAAAGGATTTTTCAAATCTACCGAGTACATATCTGATCACTGCAGATTTAGATCCACTGCGAGATGAAGGAATTGAATTTAGCAAAAAACTAGAAAGTGCAGGCAACTCAGTAGTTTATAAGAATTACCCATCTCTCATCCACGGATTCCTTCTCATGCAAGGATTTTTGCCGGAAGCTCGGCAAGCAGTTAAAGAGATTGCAGAGGCAGTTAAAGAGTTTTTAAAGAAAAGTAGATAACTCTCGTGGCCTAATCCCGATCCAATTTTGCTAAATATCGAAAGGGTATGTGGGGATAGTTCGCAGAGAGAAATCCAAAGAGAGTAAATCCGCAGTTGTTGGTCCGCGCGTATTGGCAAGTATGAAATTTTCGGTCAACGGCGCAAAACCTGCTTTAAAGCTGACATGCGATTTGGCCTGCACCAGGGTGTAATCCAAAACGTTGACCCCGAGGAGTTGATAAAGGCTGCTATCAATGACTCGTACCGGATTCTGATGAATCACGGCAAAAATTTTGCTAACTGGGTGAGATATTTCGACAAGGAGTGATTTACCTGGACTTCCAGTCACATCTTTAGCCGCCGGGTGGGTGTAAACGACTTTACGGTCGCATTCGGCAAGCACTTTTACTTCACATTCAACACTTTCGTTGTACTCAGATTTTTCACCAGTGCCTAAGGTGATTTTACTTGTAGCACCGACGCCGCCCCACAACTTCGCAACCGCATCCGGCTCGGTAATTGTAAAGATCGCTCGCAAATCGTGGCTGGACTCAAATAACCCGCGGAGAAGCTCAGTGCTATCTCCATAAGATCCACCATTTGTGGCATCCCCAAAGTCTGCAAAAACTTTTAACTTTGAATCTTGCGCAGCTAGCGCTAGGGATTCTGCAACAGGAAGAGCGGTCTCTTCCATAAATAATTCTCGAATCTTCCAAGCCTCTTCCGCTAATTTTTTAGCAGCGGAAACTCCATCGAATTTTTCAGCCTCATAGACAACTAGCGATTTCCAGCCTAAATCAGGCACGTTTAGCCAAGGCTGCACCGTAAGTAAACTTGCTGCATAGGCCCCATCTCTTTCTATCTCCTTACATAAATTCATTAAAGATCCATAAGGTTTAAATTCGTTATCGTGCTTCGCCGGTGGCACAACCATTGGAATTCTCTCCACATGTGTAATCGGATTAATCTCACCGATGACCGCTTGATGAAGGATGCGAGCGGCTTGCGCGCCAGTTTCATAAAGATCAATGTGCGGGCAGCTCCTATATGCGACGGCTATATCTATCGCGCCATGCATCTCTTGGGTGAAGTGCGCATGCAGATCCATACTGATTGCAATAAATGGGCGAGGGCCAACTTTCTTGCGCAGGGCTTTTAGAAGAGCGCCTTCCGGATCAATTTCTTCTCTGCAGTAGGCAGAGCCGTGCAGCATTAAATAGATTCCATCTACATCTGCAGGGGTGCGACTTACTATTTCATTCTTTATAAATTCAAAGGCATCCAGGGCTACAGGTGGAGCAGGGGTGGCGGCAATGAGCGCAGTTGGTACCAAGGTGAGGGGCAGAGGGGCTAAAACATCCCATGCCCCCGCCAATTCACTACTTGTCCCGGCCGAATTCCTGGAAATCTCATCACCCAGGGCGAAATTTTCGGATCGTAACTGTTCAAGGGAGGTCGAATTGGGGGCAAAGCTATTGCACTCAATCGAGAAACCACCGATCGCTATCAGTGGCCTAGCTCTAGCTATCCGAGCCATCCCAGCCATCCCAGCCATTGCGACTCACCCTTCTGCGTTTCTCTGGTAATCCCTTGACCAACACCTTAAATTACGCTTACATAGCGGTCTGGAAATGTTTCCAGGTTATTAATCTAACAGAAATGGAGGCGACCTATGAGGTCTCGCCACTATAGCAAGAAAAAGGCGGCTGTAATTGTTGCAATTGCAGCTCTATTAATACCTGTCACTTCAACTGCAGTAGGGGCAACAAAGTCTCCTAAGTCACTTCCATCACCAGAATTCGTTTCATTTGAAAAAGTGAAAGCCGGTAGTGGTAAGGGTCTTACCTTGGGATACATCTCATTGGGTGACTCAGTTCCTTTCGTGAAATTAGTAAGTGATTCAATCAAGCGTGAAGCAAAGCGATCTGGCGCAAAGCTAGAATTCTGCGATTCACAGATCGATGCAGCAAAGGCACTTGCATGTGCACAACTCTTCAAGCTTAAGAAGGTTCAGGCTTACTTGAACTTCCAACTTGATGCAGTTGGAGGTCCAGCAATTTACAATGCAGGTCCACAAGTTCCTGTGATTGCAATCGATATCAACCAGACTCCAAAGCAAGTTTCATTCATGGGCGCTAACAACAACCGTGCAGGCGTTATCGCTGGCCGTGGTGTTGGAGCACTTATCAAGAAGAAGTTCGACTGCAAGTACGACGCAGTTGTACTTATGGAATCACCTGGCGTGGGTGCAGTTAACGAAGCGCGCATCGGTGGTAACAAGCAAGGGTTTGCAGAAATCTGCGGAGCTTTGGATCTGAAGAAAGTTAAATCAATTGACTCTTCATTCCTAGAAGAAGCACAAGCTTCATTTAAGGATGCGCTAACAACACTTCCAAATGCGAAGACAATCATTGTTCTAGCAATGAATGATGACAGCTGCCTCGGAGCACTTGCTGCTGCAAAGCAGGTTGGTCGCCAAGGTGATATCTACATGGGCTGCCACGGTGCTGACCCAACTTCTTGGTGTGAAATCAAGAACAATCCAAACTGGGCCGGAGATGTTGCTTACTTCCCAGAGCGTTACGGCGAAGTTGGTATCCCATACTTGATCAAAGCAGCTCGCTACCAGGCAATTCCTGCCAAGTTGCAGGTTGATCACGTTTGGATCAACAAAGACAACATAAGCAAGTACTATCCAAAGGCTAAGTGCTAACAAATGAAACAACCTGACAAAGATGTAAATGTAATTTCTGCGTCAGGGATTCGTAAGTCCTTTGGCGGGGTAGAGGTCCTCCACGGAGTAGACCTCTCCCTCGCCCAAGGCGAAGTCCTTGCACTATTGGGAGAAAATGGTGCAGGCAAATCCACGCTCGTAAAAATTATTGCGGGAGATTATGTTCCTGATGAAGGAAGAATTAATGTTGGCGGAAATGAATTTTCTAGCCTAGATCCGATCAAGGCGCGCGAATTAGGCGTGCGGATGATTTTTCAAGAATTAAACGATGCACCAACCCTTACCATCGCAGAGAACATTTCTCTGGGAAGTTGGGGCGCAAAAAACGGATTCGTCTCGTGGAAAAAAATTAACGAACGAGCAGAAAAAGCGCTGGCTCTCCTTGGGGTAGATCTAGATATCACCAAGAAAGTAGCGGATCTTCGAATTGGTGAACGACAGATAATCGAGATCGCCCGAGCTGTGTCAGAAAATGCAAGAGTGCTGGTTTTTGATGAACCAACAGCTGCGCTTTCTTCAGCAGAGACTGAAAGACTTTTCACTGTAATTGAAAATCTGCGCACGAAGAACGTTGGAATGATTTACATTACCCACAGACTTGATGAAGTTGCGCGTGTAGCAGATCGGGTAGAAGTACTCCGCGATGGGTCTGTAGCGCTGATAGAAAACGCTAAGACGGCGAGCCGTGCCGATTTGGTGTCAGCGATGATTGGTCGCGACGCCTCTGATATTTCACACCCAACAGATCGCCCGACACCTGGTGCCAAGATTTTGAGCGCGACAGGTATTGAACTTGACCGAGCATTTAGTGGAATTGATTTCGAAGTACGTGAAGGCGAAGTTGTTGCGCTATACGGCAAAGTTGGTTCTGGTACGGCAGAAGTAGCTGAAACAATTTTCGGCCTTCATCCAGAACACTCCGGAAAGATTGAGCTCAACGGAAAAGTTTTCGTACCAAAGAATCCAAATAGCGCAATTGATAATTCGATTGGTTTCTTACCTGCAGATAGACAGCGCTTGGGTGCTTTCATGGTCCGCCCGGTGGCCGAAAATCTAGGAGTTCCGTCGTGGCCGCGATATTCCAAGGGTGGAGTTATCACGGTTGAGCCAGAAGAGAAGGCTTATCTAAACTGGACCGGCAAACTCAAGATTAAATCGCGCAACGATCCCAAGCAGAAAATTGCAACGCTATCTGGAGGAAATCAACAGAAAGTTCTGCTTGCAAGATGGTTTGAGGGCAATAGCAAGTTATTGGTACTCATTGAGCCAACACGCGGAGTCGACGTCGGTGCACGTAGAGATATTTATGAGACCTTAAGAAAGAGTGCGAAAGAACAAAATATAGGCGTTCTGATTACAACATCAGATCATGAGGAAGTAGTTCAAGTAGCTGACCGAGCAATTGTGATGGCAAAGGGCCACAAAATTGTTGAATTCAAGGGAAATAACATCACCGTAGAGTCCTTAATCTCTGCGGCAAGCTAACGAGAGGCTAGAAAAAAATGACAAGCGATACACAGAAAACTAGTGATGCAATGACCAAGAAGAAAGGTCGAAGCATCCCTGAACTATTCGCTCTTTCAGTTTTTCTCGTTCTGCTGATTGCGTTTTTTAGTTTTGCTTCTGAGTACTTCTTTGATATCGAAAACGCGATCAACATTTTTACTACTCTTTCCGTTGCTGGAATCATTGCAGTGCCCGGAACAATGTTACTTATTGCCGGCCAAGTAGATCTTTCTATTGGTTCTGCTGCTGCATTCCTTGGAACGATGGTTGGCGTCTATGCAATGAAGGATTCGCTCGGAGTTGGTATTGCCGCAGCAATTGTAGTCGGAATTATCGTTGGCCTAGTTAATGGATTCTTGATTACAAAGCTCCAGGTTAATTCGTTGATCACAACTCTTGGAACACTGGCGATTCTGCGCGGACTTTGTTACATCGTCGGTGGCGGCCAAACAATTATGGTTAGCGACTTTAGTTTCCTAGGTTTAGATCGACCATTCCTAAACCTTCCAACCTCTGTAATCATATTTGTATTTATCGCCATCATTGGCGGATTAGTCATGAAGTACACGACCTTTGGCCGTAGCCTTTATGTAATCGGTGCAAATCCTGCGGCTTCACGACTTGTTGGAGTTCGAAATTCACGCGTATTAATGATTTGCTTTGTACTTTCCGGATTAAGCACCGCAGTTGCAGGTTTGATTCTGACTTCTCAACTTGGTGCAGCTGCTCCTATGGCAGCGACAGGGCTAGAGCTTTCAGTAATCACGGCAATCGTTCTTGGTGGCGCTAGCTTAAATGGCGGTCGCGGAACAATTTCAGGAACCATCCTCGGTCTAATCATTATTGGGGTATTAAATAATGGTTTGGTTCTGCTAAACGTTGATACTTTCTGGCAAGATGTAGCCCGCGGTACCTTGTTGATTGTTGCGGTTACCTTTGATCAGATTAGAGAGCGTTGGAGCATTAAGAACAAGTAAGTTCCGTTAGCTTCCCCGCAATTAATTAATATCTTCATGAAAGGGATTTGACCATGGCAGGTATTACTGGATTTTTTCACGGTGGAATTACCGTAAAAGATATGGAAACATCTCTCAAGTTTTATCGCGATGGGCTGGGTCTTGCGTTGAACTTCGACCGAATCTTAGATGGCCCATATCTAAATGTTGTCCTTAATCTGACACAGAAAAGAATTAGAGCTGCCTATCTTGATGTCCCAGGTGGTGGATACGTTGAATTACTCGAATATCAAGAGATCGAGAGATTTGATGCCTCATCACGTCCTTGTGACTACGGCGCCGGCCACTTCTGCTTTTATGTCGAGGGAATTGATGAATTGGCAGAGCGTATGTTCTCCATGGGTTACAAGGCCAGAAGTGAGAGTTGCGTAGACATCACTGCCGGACCGAATAAAGGCGCAAGATCTCTATATCTCAAAGATCCAGATGGATATTACATCGAGCTCTTCCAGAAAGCGCCAGCGCAGGGTTAACGAAACCTTAACGAAAGCAAGAGTTAACCAAAGAGACGGTTAACGAGCCAACTTAGATTCTGTGCTCTAGCTTTCCAGAAGCTGCGCTGCGATAGGCGATATCTAGGGCTTCCACGGTGCGTGCACCGAGTTCGCCAGGAGATTGATTAATATAAGCCTCTCCTCTTCCAGCTGACATCAGCGAGTCAATTGGCCCGATGCAGTTGTAGAAACCGGCATCGTCGGCAAGATTTAGGCGAGTCTCTTTACCATTTTTATGGTGCCAGACCGCCGCGCGCTCTAGATCGACAAGAATCTGTCCTTCTGATCCGATTGCCCGAATCTCAACTGCGTGAACCTTCTTATGTGCTGCGGCGTGGGAGGAACCACCAGAGATAACGCCTATTGCGCCATTGTCATAGCGCATAGAAATCGCATCGTGCAGCTCTACAGGCGCGTTCATTGGAGCCGACATCAAAGCAAAACCCTCTTTTGCGCGCGCTCCTGTGAGCCATAGAGCCGCGCCTAGGGCATGCGAGAGCTGTGCTTGAGCATAACCTCCACCAGAGAGCTTGGAATTTGTCCAAGTTTGTTGTTCAGGAAGCGCTTCAGGAGCCGCCTCAGGATAGGCGCCAGTGTTTGATAGAAGTTCTCGAGTCATTGAGGACATGTGCAAAGTCATATGCTCGAGATCGCCGATCCCGTGATCATCCATAAGTTGCTTGGCACCTGTCATGACCTCTTGGTAATTCCAACCGAAAGAGATAATCAAGTGTTTGCCGACTCTGTTCGCTGTCTCAACTAAATCCCAGGCATGTTTTGGTTCAATTGTTACTGGCTTTTCACACATAACGTGCGCGCCGGCTTCTAGCGCCGCCTTCGCATGTTCGTGGTGGAATCCAGTCGGGCTTCCAACCACCACGACATCAACCCCAGCTGCGAGTACATCTTTATAATCCTCAGATGCGACCTTAAAGTCATATTTATCTTTTATCTTGGTCAGCAGCTCTACGCCTTTACGGGCGACCCCAACGAACTCGACATCCTTATGCGCTGCCAGATTCGGCAAGTGAGATGCCACAGTCCAACTACCTGCTCCAATGATGCCAACTCGAATTTTGCTCACGAAATACCTCGCTCCTTGGTTTGCCTCTAACTCGCCAAAGATATGTTCATTTTTTCGGTAAGTCAAGGTTTTTCATTGACCCAATTTTAAAAGCGTCTACACTTGAGAATCTCAACCTAGGAGGCAGAATATGCAGAGAATGTGCTTTACCTTCGAAATTTTTGAAGGACAAGAGGCAGAGTATAAGAAACGTCACGATGAGATTTGGCCTGAATTAGTAGCCGCTATCAAAGATGCCGGCTTTACTAACTACAGCCTATTCCGCCGTGGAACCCAGATTGTTGGGTACTTTGAAGTCGAACCTGATGCAGCAACTGCCTTTGCAAAATTAGGCAAGGCGGAATCAAATGCTCGTTGGGCGAAGTGGTTCGAAGAAGTTATCGTCAATTTGACTGACAATAAGGGCAATCTGATGGAGATGACTGAAGTCTGGCACTTGGATTAATAAGCGTTTTGAGCCGAGATGGCTACATAGTTATGCCGCCATCTTGGCTCAAACTCTGTCCGGTGATGTATTTACCTTCGTCAGAGATCAAGAAGTAGACAAAACCTGCAGTCTCCTCTGGCGCAGATGTGCGCCGTAAAGGAACAGTCTCTAATCGCTTACTAGAAATGCTCTCTAAAGTTACATCTCTTAATTCGGCTAATCGCTTCAATACATGCTCTTGCATCGGCGTATCAACGATTCCTGGAAGAATTGCATTGACATTTATCCCACGTGGAGCAAGCGCATATGCCCAAGATCGCGTCATTGCCAAGAGCGCAGTTTTCGATGAGGCGTAAATAGCTGTCTCTTGTGTCGCAGTTAGCCGAGCAGAAACCGATGAGATATTTACAATTGATCCATTGTCGACCATGGTTCTGCCAAGATGGCTCATTAGATACCAAGGCGCCTCGATATTAACTGCGTAAATATCTCGAATATCTTGGGTCGTGAAATCTGTAATCTTCTTTAACCGGATTAATCCGGCGGCATTTACGAGAGTGTGCGCACCTCGTCCTGCTTCTACTACTTTTGCGCGACCTTCATCATTGGAAAGATCTGCAACTAAATGCTCAATTCCTGCAACAGCCTTCAAGCCTTCTGGGTTGATGTCGACGCCGATAACTCGCATACCTTCATCTCTTAAACGTTCTGCGGTTGCGCGACCTATACCGCCAGATGCTCCGGTAACTACTGCCAACTTTCCCTTAACAGACATATCGTCCACCTTTCAACTCTTGAGTGTTGCCTATTGCTTAGCTTCTGCCTAGTATTTAGGCTAACCAATCATCGGATAAAAAACTAGGCGGGAGCTTTTTAAATTATGAAATGGAGAAATGACGCGGGACTTGCTGGAAATTCAGTAGTTGTTACAGGAGCAGGTGGCGGAATCGGAAGCGCAGTTGCGCGCGGATTCGCTGAGGCTGGATCCAAGGTACTTCTCGTAGATATTCCAAGTGCGCCGCTTAACGATGTGCTTAAAACCTTAACTGGAACTGGCCACCAGATTCTTCCTTGCGATCTTTCAGATCTAAAGGGCCATGTAAATATCTTTGAGAAGGCAGCAGAAGCAGCCGAAGTTGTTGCCTTGGCGCATTGCGCTGCCGTGCTTCGCCGCCGAGCAACTGTCGATGACGTTACAGAAGAAGACTGGGATCTGCAGATCGATGTAAATATGAAGGCGACCTTCTTTTTAAATCGCACAGCACATGCGCATTTTAAAAAGAATGGCACTAAAGGTTCGATCGTTAATTTCTCATCACAAGGTTGGTGGACCGGCGGATTTGGCGGCTCAGTCGTTTATGCCGGAAGTAAAGGCGGCGTCGTTTCAATGACTAAGGGGCTAGCTCGCTCATTTGCACCAGATGGGATCCGAGTAAATGCCGTATCTCCAGGTGGAGTCGATACTTCAATGATGACTGGAAATCAAACCCCAGAACAACTTGCATCATTTGTAAGCATGATTCCAATGGGAAGACTTGCTACTCCGGAAGAGATGGTTGGGCCAGTTATCTTCCTCGCATCACAGGCTTCGAGCTTTGTTACTGGGACAGTAGCAAATGTCTCCGGCGGACAGTTGATGTACTAAATTAATTGCGCTAGAGAGTAAGACTCAATACTGCAATTCCCAATACGGTAAATACTGAACTAATGATAATCGCCCGTTCAGGTCGTTTCTTATAGGCAACGGTTTCAATCATGATTACTGTGATCGGAATCGCCGAAAGAAAAGTCTGAACGACTAGCGGACTGCCCTTTTGAATCGCCTCAATCGATGTCATATGCCCAATTGCCATAAACATGGATCTGCGAACTAGCTCATAGAAGTCGCGAAACTTTAGCCCGATTGGCGGGAACATAATGGTAAAGGTAAGGCCCGCGAGTATCTGCCTCACGACAAATGTCTCCGGCATTCCAACCCCTTCTTGGGCTAAAAGTTTGGAAATAACTGCCACAACTCCATTGCCCAGGGCCGCAATGAGAATAAATGCAATCGTTTTCGCTGAGTTCAAGCCCGAGATTGAATTTCGCAGTGGATATAAAGTTATCCCCATCAAGAAGGTCACCAATAATACTTGAGCCCAAGTAACTGAAGTATTTAGAAAAATCGGTGAGAGCAAGAGAATAACTACAGGCGCCATAGCCGGTGCGACAGAGCTAACCGAGGCGGTGCTTTTGGAGATCATTGAAAAGATAATGTAAGCAACTGCGCCACTTGAGATTGCCGAAATCAGATGCAAATACGGAACCGAACCTGTTACGAGTTTCCAGGATGGCCCGGTACCGATAAATGGAATTGCAAAAACGGCGTTGAGGAGAAAGAGCGGCCCAATTGCTTTGAAGATCGAGATTCGAAGGGTCACGCCTTTAGTAAAGAAAGTTCCGAAGGCAAAGGCGAGCGTGCCGGCGATAGCAAAAAGGTAAAACACGACGCTCCTGTCCTGCCGATAGATCTAAGAAATCTTTAACAATTTCCAGCGAAAGAGCGAGGCTACTTGCGATGGTTATTTAATGAGATAGGAGGAGCAAATTTGCTCCTCCTATCTCTTCACTTTGGAAACTCTTAAAAAGTTTCTGAGAATTACACCTTAGAACTTATAGAGTTTCGATGCATTCTTGTTGAGGATCTTCTCTTGCTCAGAAACAGAGAGCTTCGAAATGAAATCACGGTAATAGCCCAGGATTGGGTCAATTGAGCTGTAAAGGCGATCCACTGGCCAGTTAGAGCCAATCACGCAGCGATCTGGACCAAATGCATCTAAGCAAGATTCAACCCAACGCTTTAAGGATTCTTTAGTGAAAAATGGATCTGTCATTGCAACGCCAGAGATTTTCATCGTGACATTACCAGCGCTAGCCAAGCCATCGATCGCCTTCTTCCAATTTTGGAAGTAAGCATCGGTGCGCTCACGCGGGAAGCCGATATGCTCGAGAACAATTGGAAGGTCAGGATGGCGCTCAGCGAGTTTACGCGCCTCAGGCATGTTCATCCATTCACAATCTAAGTCAAAGACTATCTGCTTTTTAGCCATCCACTTAAGTGCTTCTTCGTAATTTGGATTGATCTCCTTGGCGGCAAACATTGGTTCAGCTTTAAAGTCACGCACTCCAACAAATTCTTTCGATTTCGCGTGCTCTTCTAATTGGGAGATTGCGTTAGCTGCTCCAAGATCGCAATCTGCAACGATTCTGATTGGAATTGGCGATGTCTTAGCCATCTCGGTGAGCCAAACAGTTTCGGTTACTGGATTTGGCGAACCAATCGCTGCCTGCACATGGACTACGCCCTCAACGCCGGCAAATCTTGACTCGGCATGGAAATCTTGAACCAGATATCGCTGCGCTTTAATGGCATCGATATTTCCAATGATTGGGTGGATAAAGGCAGGCTCTAGCCAGACCCACTTAAGTTCAGGATGGGAGAAGTCATAAAAATGAACGTGGGTATCTATGATTGGGATTTGGGAGTTCGACATTTAACGTACCTTTCGCAACTAGTAGCAGAAGTCTTGTGACAAATGAAATAAGGCAAGTACTTGTCCTGCCCCTGTAACGCCTCTATATTAGGCGCAATTACTCCAAAGGAGAAGACCCGTGAAAATTGTGAAAGTTGAGCCAATTCCCGTTGCCTACCCAGAGCCAAATGACTTTAACGCTGAGCGCTACCTATGCTTGGTCAAAATCACGACCGATGATGGTCTTGTCGGGTGGGGTGAATCAATCACACAGTTTAAAGAGGCTAACGCTCCCGTAGCAGCGCTAATCAATGGCCTAGCTGAAGATTTTCTAATCGGAAAAGATCCACTTAACAATATCGCCATCTGGCGTTCTTTAAAGGAGCGCGCGTGGTGGTACGGCTATCGCGGTGGGATCGCTTCATATGCGATCTCAGCAATCGACATTGCACTTTGGGACCTAAAGGGTAAAGCGTTAAACACCAGCGTTCTTCAATTACTTGGTGGCCCAGTACACGAGCGCTTGCCAGCTATTGCATCTGGCCATGCTCACGATGTCGATATTAAAAAGATGGCCGATGAGGCTAAATCTTGGATGGATCAAGGTTTACAGGGCATGAAAGTCGGGTTTGGAAAGCGCGGACATGCCCATCTTGGCTATGAGCACAATCGTGATGTCGAATATGTAAAGACGATGCGGGAAACTCTCGGCGAAGACAAGATGATCATGATCGATTGTGGCTACGCAATTAAGTGGGATGTTGCAACTGCGGTCAAGCGCGTGCAAGCCTTCGATGATTACAATATTGATTGGATCGAAGAGCCGCTAGGTGCCTGGGATCCACAAGGTTATGCAGATCTACGCGCAAAGACGAAAACTCTTATCGCATACGGTGAGCGCGAGTGGCAAGTAACCGGGTTTGAAGAAATTCTTAAGACTGGAACTTGCGATGTCTTCGGTATTGATCCAGGTCGCGCTGAAGGAATCACCGGATTTAAGAAGGCCGTTGATCGCGTTGAGGCTTACAGTCGAATTGCAAATGCTCACGCGTGGTCATCTGCAATTATCTCTGCAGCTAGCCTCGCCGTTTCATTTAGCAGCGCGGCATTTAAGCTCT
>JBIJCP010000070.1:0-6374 GCA_044344635.1 Candidatus Planktophila sp.
GGGAGCCCGTGCCCTGCGCAAAGTGCTTTAGCAAGTGCTTCTTTTGCCGCAAAGCGCGCGGCTAGAGAATGAATTGGCTTACTTGCTTCAGCTGGGGTAAATAACTTCTCGCGCAGTGATGGAGTTCTTTCTAGCGATTCGGCAAAGCGAGCGATATCTACCACATCGATACCAATGCCATCAATCATGCGCTTTAGTGTAATTGGGGTTACGAGCGTTGGCTATTAGATGGCCAATATCTATCAATCGCAATAACTAAGACCAATAAGGCACCACCAACGAAGAGTCCGCCGAGTAAATCTGAGAACCAGTGAGTGTCGCGGACTAGCGAAACAATGCAGACAGTCAAGCTAATGGTTGCGACTCCGGCGCTAGCCAACCTTCCGCGATAGCGATCTACGTGCGCATATCTATAAATTAAATAAGCCAGCACTCCCCAAGTAAGTAAGGCATTTGATGCGTGTCCACTTGGATATGACATTCCTCCAAAGTGCAACAGATCTATTCCTACTTTTGGTTTCGTACGTCCCAGCCAGAATTTAAAGAAACCAACGACAAGATTTAGGCTGATCAAAGAGAGAATTGCCAAATTAAGGGGGCGCCAAGTTTTAAAGCGCCGCGCAATATAAAAGGCTGCGATTAATAGCACTGTTGCCGTAACTCCGCGCAAACCAAGATCATCTAAGCGGCGAATGATAAATCCACTTACCCCCTGGAACTTCGGCCGATCTAAATCGTGAATCCATTTATCTATTTCAATTAGTGGGCCATTGATTATTACTTGATGAGTAACTAGAAGAAATCCAATAAAAAGAGCTGCTGACCAGCGAAGCGCCCGTAACATCTGCGCCCGACGATGATCGAGTACTTCTGGCATGGTTATTCGACCGTAACTGATTTAGCCAAATTGCGTGGCTGATCTACATCGTTACCTCGTGCAACCGCCATTTCATATGCAAATACCTGCAACGGAACAGTGGCTAATATTGGTTGGAAGAGCGGTGAGCAAGCTGGGATACGAATTACGTGCTCTGCACCAACTACCTCTGCGCCTTCGTGTGCAATAACTATTACTCGCGCACCGCGGGCTTTTACCTCCTGAATATTGCTCAACATCTTTTCATCAAGTGCGTGGTCGCTTCCGGAAGGCAGAATTGCGATTACTGGAGTTCCTTTAGCTTCATCGATAAGGGCGATTGAGCCATGCTTTAACTCACCGCCTGCAAATCCCTCAGCGTGGATGTAGGCCAACTCTTTTAACTTAAGTGCGCCTTCTAATACAACGGGATAACCAACATTGCGGCCAATAAATAAAACAGTCTCTGATTTGGCAAAGGTGCGGGTTAGCGCGCGTAGCGGCTCAACTGTTTCTAATATTTGCTCAATCTTGCCAGGAAGTTCCAGCATTTCGTTGTAAAGGTCGTGAACCTGCATATCACTTAATTCGCCACGGACCTGGGCTAGGTGCAGCGCGATTAAATCAACGGCAACGATCTGGGTCAGCAGCGCTTTTGTCGATGCAACAGCAATTTCTGGACCAGCATGTGTGTAGAGCACGGCATCTGACTCGCGGGGAATGGTTGAGCTATTGGTATTGCAAATTGCTAACACTCGCGCACCAGCCGCCTTGGCATGGCGGATAGCCATCAAGGTATCCATAGTTTCGCCAGATTGAGAGATCGCTATTACTAAAGTATTTGAATCGATAATTGGATCGCGGTAACGATATTCGCTGGCAATTTCTACTTCTACAGAAATCTTCGCCCACTTTTCGATAACATATTTGGCGATCATTCCAGCGTGATAAGCGGTGCCGCAAGCGATGACAACAATTTTCTTGAGCGCTTTTATATCGGCCTCTGACATATGTAACTCATCTAATTCGATTTGGTTATTATCAGTTAGGCGGCCAATTAAAGTATCGGCAACCGCCTTAGGTTGCTCGAAGATTTCTTTAAGCATAAAGTGGGAGAAGCCACCTTTTTGTGCAGAGGCCGCATCCCAAGTGATTGTGTACTCCTTGGGCGCGATCGCTTTGCCATCTAAACCAATTATCTTTATTCCGGCAGGTGTCATCGTGATGATCTCATCTTGGCCAAGCTCAACTGCCCGTTTGGTGTAATCAATAAAGGCTGCAACATCAGATGCCATAAAGTTTTCGCCATCGCCTAAGCCCACAACTAAAGGAGAATTACGGCGTACCCCGACAATTGTTTCAGGGGCGTCCGCGTGGATTGCTACTAAAGTAAAAGAGCCGCGCAGCCGAGAAACCGCTTCGCGCATTGCTTGAGTTAGATCTCCATTGTGAGATTTGCGAAGGTCAGAAAGTAAGTGCGCCACAGATTCCGTATCAGTCTCTGACGAGAAAGAATGGCCGCGCGCTTTTAGCTCGGCTTTTAATTCAGAATAGTTTTCGATGATTCCGTTATGGATAACTGCAAGTTTGCCTTCATTATCTGTGTGCGGGTGGGCGTTGCGATCGGTTGGTCCACCGTGCGTTGCCCATCGAGTGTGTCCGATTCCAGAGTGAACAACTGGCATATTTGCCGGCAGTGCGCCTTCTAGATTTACCAACTTACCTGCGCGCTTTTCAATAAATAGCGCACCTGGGGTTCCGAGTGCGATACCTGCAGAGTCGTATCCGCGATATTCCAGGCGACGCAAACCTTCAATTAGCGGAGTGATCGCAGACTGTGGCCCGGTGTAACCCACAATTCCGCACACTTGTTTTTTACCCCAGCTCTGCTTGAACGACCTTAGCCAGGTCGTTTGCTATTTCGCTCGCTAGGTTATCACTCTGCGCCTCAACCATCACGCGGACAAGCGGTTCAGTGCCAGATGCTCTCAATAAAATGCGTCCATGCTCGCCAAGTTTTACTTCAGCGGCTAGAACCGCGGCCTTAATTACAGCCGAGTGATCTAACTTATCTTTTGCGACATTCTTAACATTTACTAGAACTTGCGGAAAGCGAACCATCGCAGTGGCTAGCTCTTGTAGAGTTTTTCCAGATCTAACCACTTCTTGCGCTAAAGCGAGAGCAGTCAACGTGCCATCGCCAGTGGTTGCAAATTCGCGCATAATCAAATGGCCCGATTGTTCGCCCCCGAGTGAGAAATCTTTTTCGATCATTCTTTCTAATACATAACGATCACCGACCGCTGTTGTTTCAACGGTTATACCGGCATCTTTCATGGCGTGGAAGAAACCGAGATTACTCATCACTGTTGCGACAATTGTGTTCGCCTTTAAAGACCCTGATGCTTTAAAGCCGCGCGCCAGAATTGTCATAATGACATCGCCATCGATTTCAGCGCCATGCGCATCAATTGCCAATACGCGATCGGCGTCACCATCGTGGGCAACTCCAAAGTCTGCGCCTTCGCGTACGACGGCAGTGCGCAGTTTTTCGAGATGGGTCGAACCACAACCATCGTTTATATTCCAACCATCTGGGGCATCACAAATTGAAATTACCTCTGCACCAGCGCGACGGTAGGCCTCTGGTGAAACTGTTGAGGCGGCACCATTTGCACAATCAACGACAATCTTTAAACCTTTAAGTGGAGTTTTAACGGAGGAAAGTAGGTGCTTTAAATACCTTTCGCGAGCGCTCTCGTCCACAATTGCCCGACCAACACCGTTGCCAGTTGGGCGCTCCCACGGTTCTCCAACGCGCGCTTCAATCGCAGCTTCAATGGCATCATCTAACTTCCCGCCACCGCGTGAGAATAATTTGATTCCGTTATCTGGGGCTGGGTTGTGAGATGCCGAGATCATTACACCAAGGTCAGCGCCGGATTCAGCGACTAAGTGCGCAATCGCAGGGGTTGGCAGAACGCCAACGCGATAAACATCAACACCGGCGCTAGTTAAACCAGCAACAACGGCTGCTTCTAGAAATTCACCAGATGCGCGCGAGTCATGGCCAACTATTGCTACAGGTCGAGAATTGCTTGCAATCTCGCCAGAAGGAATTGGACGGTGTGATTTATCTGGATTTGTTTCAAGGAGAATATGTGCAGCAGCGACGGCAACGTCTAGTGCTAATTCAGCGGTGAGATCACGATTGGCTAGGCCACGGATTCCATCGGTTCCAAAGAGTGCCACTCTGGTCTGCGGCCCTTTGAAATTAACGCTTGCTGTATTGCGAACGCTTACGGGCCTTCTTCAGACCGTACTTCTTGCGCTCGATAACACGTGCATCACGTGAAAGGAATCCAGCTTTCTTAAGCGCTGGACGGTGTGCATCAGCATCGATCTCGTTAAGTGAACGTGCAACGCCTAAGCGAAGTGCGCCAGCTTGACCAGATACTCCACCACCATTGATTCGTGCAAAAACATCGTATTGATTTTCAGCACCGACAGTACGGAAAGGTTCTGAAACTAATTGCTGGTGAACTTTATTTGGGAAGTAATTCTCAAGTGTCTTACCGTTGACAACCCAACGACCTGTGCCAGGTACTAGGCGAACGCGAGCGACTGCTTCTTTACGACGACCGGTTCCTGCGCCAGGTGCCTTGATCGCTGGGCGGTTGGTTGCAGGTGCTGGCGTTGCTGAAGAGTAAGAAGTAGGAGCTTCGTTCTCATCCAATTCTGTAACGTCGTTATAAGTTGTATCTGACATTTGTTATAGGTCCCTTACTTTGAGATCTGTGAAACTTGAGTGAATACATATGGAGTTGGTGCTTGAGCGCCGTGTGGGTGCTCGGGACCTGCGTAAACTTTTAGCTTTGATGCAACTTGTTGTCCGAGGCGGTTCTTGGGAAGCATTCCCTTGATCGCCTTTTCAACTAGACGTGTTGGGTGCTTCTCGATTAGCTCACCGTAAACAGTTGAGCGAAGACCACCCGGGAAACCTGAGTGGCGGTGTTCAAACTTTGAAAGCGCCTTGTTTCCAGAGAGTGCGATCTTCTCGGCGTTGATGATTACTACGAAGTCGCCCATATCCATGTGTGGAGCAAATGTTGCCTTGTGCTTACCGCGAAGAAGAACTGCAGCATGAGTTGCAAGGCGGCCAAGAACTACATCTTGTGCATCAATGACGTGCCATTTACGGACGGCATCTCCAGCCTTAGGACTATATGTGCGCATGCTTTATTACCTTCTTCTTTTTAGATCTAAGTGGTTAGTACTCTGAGGACTTGCCTTCGGCGCCGATTCTGGCGCAGGGGATGAACTTTACCTTCCATACGGAAGCGGGTCAAAATGGCCTATTTCCACGTATGAGAGCGAGATATCAGCGCAGTATTGGAGGGTTTTCACCCGTTAATTCGCTTCTTCCTCTCGCCGGGCGATGGTCTTGGCCGCCCGATCTAGAAGCTGCGCATCGCTTGGATAATCGACTTTATATAGCGATAAACCGCGCGCTGGAAAGACGAGCGAATCGCTGACTCGCTCCTTATTTTCTAGGAGCGTTGTAATCCAGCTGACATCTTTACGGCCATCTGCGACGCAGACAATTGCCCCAACCAAATTACGGACCATTGAGTAACAGAAAGCATCTGCGACCACATCTGCGATCAATACTCCTTGGTTATCACGATGCCAAGAATAGGTTTCTAAGGTGCGAATCGTGGTTGCGCCTTCACGGAATTTACAGAATGCGGCGTAATCGTGGGTGCCGAGGAGCAAGGCGCTCGCTTGGTTCATTACATCTACATCCAGCGGGCGATACCAAGGCTCGGTATTAAAACGCGCCAGCGGCGGGATAACTTTATTTTCATCCAGAATGCGGTACTCGTAATAACGGCGCAGCGCAGAGAAGCGAGCATGAAATGCCGGTGGCGCAATTGTTATTTGATTGATTCGGATATCTTCATCGAGAATTCGATTTAACTTGTAGGCCAGATCCCCTAAATCCAGAGATTCGGGCAGATCTACGTGAATTACTTGTCCGGTTGCGTGAACGCCAGCATCGGTGCGGCCGGCAACAATCGTTTCAGCCTTCGCTTGTGCAACTGTGCTGATCGCATCTTCCACACTCTGTTGCACAGTGCGGCGATCTGGTTGTGCTCCCCAGCCCGAGAAGTTGGTGCCATCGTAAGCAAGGTCTATCCGTAAACGACGAAACCCACTCTCGGGATAGAGAGTGGGTTCGGTCATTTAATTATTTACTAAGTAAGAACTTGAGAACTACTTATCTTTCTCAGTTAGAACTTCGATTACCGCCATTGGAGCGTTATCGCCCTTACGCGGACCGATCTTGGTGATACGTGTGTATCCGCCTTCACGAGTTGCAAAGCGTGGACCGATTTCAGTAAAGAGTGTGTGAACAACGCTCTTATTTGCAATACGTGCCATTACTTCGCGACGGGCTGGGAGATCGCCCTTCTTTGCAAATGTGATCAACTTTTCAGCCAATGGACGTAGGCGC
>JBIJCP010000006.1:0-20277 GCA_044344635.1 Candidatus Planktophila sp.
TTGACCACTCCACCTAAAACCTTGGTGCCACCTACATCGATTCCGATGGTGTTGGAAGCCACGCGGTTATCCTTCTAGATGTTCTTTAAGTTGCTTCAACGCGCTATCAATAGTTGATTTCTCTTGCTTGGCGATCATCATCGCCGGAATTGGCATAGATAGCCCAACTGAGAGTTGGTAAGTAACTGATGTTAATTCTTCACCTAAACTCTTTAGTAAGTACGCGCCATCCATTTTAGTAAGTATGTTGGCATCATCTAGCGAGAAGGAGACCTTGCTAGGCGCATCACTCCAGTCAAAGTCGAGAGTTACGACATCTTTAACGGGGCCAGCATCGACAGTTAACTTTGCTTTCGTTGCCCGTCCCTGGTCATCAGTTGCGAGCACATCTACCTTTTTAAATGCGCCCGACCATTCGGGATAGCTCTCTACCGCAAATAAGGTAGCCCCGACTTCGGAGATGGAAGCTTCAATGGTTACTGTGGAACTGCTGAATTCGCTCATGGCTCAAGGTTACCCGTAAAAAAGAACTTTCCACCCTCTCCCCTTTTTTTCGATCTGGCGCTAGCGTTGGGGCATGAATCAAATCTCAGTCCCAGCCCTTGTCCCTGCTGCCGCCTCAGGCAACCTCACAAATCTGATCGCTGAGCGCGCTTGGTTTGAACCAACTCGCGTTATGTTGTCACGCCCTCTGGGTGATGGCTGGCAGAAAGTTAGCGCCCAAGAGTTAGATGCAGAAGTACGCGCTACCGCTAAAGGCTTAATTGCTGCAGGTATTCAAATCGGCGATCGCGTTGCAATTATGGCGCGCACTAGATACGAATGGACGATTCTAGATTTTGCAATCTGGTACGCAGGTGGATGTGTAGTTCCGATTTACGAGACATCATCTGCCGAACAAGTTGATTGGATTCTTAGTGACTCGGGCGCTGTTGGTCTAATTGTTGAAACACCAACCCATCGTGAATTAGTAAATACAGTTTTGCCTTCACACACCAAACACATCTGGACTATGACGGAGGATGTGCTCTCCGTACTGGCTACTGCAGGTGCGCATATCGGTGATGACGAGGTTGATCGTCGTCGTAACGCGCTCTTACCGGATACCTTGGCGACTTTGATTTACACATCAGGAACAACAGGCAAGCCAAAGGGTGTGCAATTAACTCATGGCAACTTCTTAGCTGAGTGTGGAAACGTTGTTGAAGGTGCGAGCGATCTATTTCTTAAGCCAAATGGATCAACTCTTCTCTTCCTTCCTGTTGCGCACGTATTTGGTCGCATGGTCCAAATCGGTGCTATTCGCGCCGGACTTCACCTAGCGCACTGCAGCGATCCTGTTGGGCGCTTGCAACCAGATCTAGCCTCATTTAAGCCGACTTTCGTCCTTGCTGTGCCGCGCATCTTTGAAAAGGTTTACAACGGCGCTGAAGCAAAAGCAGATGCTGCAGGAAAGGGAAAGATCTTCCGTAAAGCCGCTGAAGTTGCGATTGCTTATAGCGAATCACTCGATAAGCGGGGCTTTAATCCGCTACTTTCATTTAAGCATGCGCTCTTCGACAAATTGGTTTTCTCTAAAATTCGTGCAGCGCTCGGTGGAAATGTAGAAGCAGCAATTTCCGGTGGAGCGCCCCTTGGAACCCGCCTGGGGCACTTTTACCGGGGCGCTGGCGTCACAATCTATGAAGGCTATGGACTGACTGAAACAACTGCCGGTGCAACTCTTAATATAACTGGAGCGCTAAAAGTCGGAACTGTAGGAAAGCCGATTCCGGGCACTAGCATAAAGATCGCAGAAGATGGCGAAGTTTTGATTAAGGGGCCGATCGTCATGCGCGGTTACTGGCAGAACGATGCGGCTAATGCCGAAGTCTTTACTGAAGATCACTGGTTTAAATCAGGCGACTTAGGAAAGATTGACGAAGATGGCTTCCTATCCATTGTGGGTCGCAAGAAGGAATTGATTGTCACCGCAGGTGGCAAAAATGTTGCACCTGCAGTACTTGAAGATCGCCTGCGTGCACATCCGCTCGTTAGCCAATGTGTAGTCGTAGGTGATAATCAACCATTTATCGCAGCGCTAGTGACGATTGATCAGGATTCCTTAAAGTCTTGGATTGTGGCTAATAAGAAAGATGGCGCAACAATTGCAACCTTGACACAGGATCCTGATTTGATCTCGGTCATTCAAACTGCAGTAGATGAGGCCAATAAAGCGGTAAGCAAGGCCGAGTCGATTCGTAAGTTCACCATACTCCCAACTGACTTTACGATTGCCGGCGGCCAACTAACGGCGAAACTTTCGATAAAGCGCCACGTTGTTGCTCAAGAATTCGCTAAGGAGATCAGCGAACTATTTACTAAGTGAGTACGCCACAACGTCTGCAATTAGCTCGCGAACTGCACGATGGCGTTGCGCAAGACTTGGTGGCTCTTGGCTATGAACTAGATTTGCTTTTAGCGACAGTAGATTTGCAATCGCCTACGCGAAAAGGCATTCGTTCTCTTCGCTTTCGGGTGGATGAACTCATTTCGAAAGTTCGTCGTGAGATGTACCAGCTGCGGGAAGCCAACGATGAATCTGTGCAAGAGAAGATCTCTAAGGCGGCAAGAGAGATATGTGGTGATCGCCAACTCCGATTCCTCATCAACGATTTTGCAATCGAACCAAATCTAGGTATAGAAATTACGGCGATGGCAAGTGAGTTATTACGAAATAGCGTACGTCACTCTAGGGGTAGCGAGATTGAAATACATCTGAGCCAAGTTGAAAATCACACCTACCTAGAAGTGCGCGATAACGGCGAAGGAGGTGCGACCTTGGATAGCTCTCGTTTAGGTTTAATTGGTATTAAAGAACGAACTGAACTACTTGGCGGCACATTTTTCTATTCATCAGATAGCTCAGGAACCCGAGTCGCAATCACTCTTTGATCGCACCAAATCTACTCCGTATTCTCGTAATTGATGATCATCCATCGGTTAGATACGGAGTAAAGCAAGCGATTGAAAGCGCTGGCATGGTTTGCTGCGGTGAAGCAGCAAGCCGCGCAGAAGCTTTTGCACAAATAGCGCACAAATCACCAGATGGCGTGATCTTAGATCTCAATCTTCCTGATGGTTCGGGCCTTGATATTGTGCAATGGATCCGTAAACACTCCCAGAATGTTGCGATAGTAATACTTACCTTTAGCGATGAAGAGAGTCAATTGATCGCAGCGATGCGCGCAGGCGCTAGCGCATTCGTGAAGAAGAGCGCACCTATTAACGAACTCATTGCCGCGATCCGCAGCGCGCTGGCTCAACCAAAAAACTTTAACGCTTCTGGAATTGCCACTGCGCTGGAAAATTCGCGATCTGCAAAACTCCTCACTCCCCGTGAGTTAGCAGTTTTATCGGCACTATCTTTACCCGGAACCAATCGCGAATTAGCAACTTCACTTCATATCTCTGAGGCGACTTTTAAAACACACTTGGCGGCTATCTATCGCAAACTGGGCGTGGCAAATAGATTGGCGGCCCTGAATAAGGCGAAGAGTCTCAATTTATTCTGAACAACTTTCCAAACTCTTTAGCCCAAATTTCCCAGCGCCAGTTAGAGATTACCCATTCGCGTCCACGCGCACCCATCGCTCTCGCCTCACCTAGATCATCCAAGAGCGCAATTGCAGCTCTTGCGATATCTGAAGAATTTCTCCCATCAACTGTTGCTCCAGTTACCCCTTCTAGGACTGCATCTGGTGCGCCCCCGGACTTTCCCGCAATAACTGGTAAGCCACAAGCGCTAGCTTCAAGATAGACGATCCCTAAACCTTCGACCTCAAGTCCGGCAAGGCGCGAGCGAGATGGCATTGCAAATAAATCACCGACGCAGATATAGGAGGGTAGATCGGCATATTGAATACGGCCAATAAAGGTGATGGAATTTTTAAGCGCTAAATTTACGCTCAACGCCTCTAACTTTTTGCGGTAAGGACCTTCTCCCACCATAAGAATATGAGTATCTGGATGGTGACGCAGAATCTCGGGCAGGGCCGATATTAAAGAATCCTGACCTTTGCGATGAACAAGTCTGCCAACGCTCACGATCACTTTCTTATTGGTCAGTCCTAGAGATTTGCGAAGTTGCGTCGCAGATGCGCTCGGTGCGAAATGAGCTGTATCAATTCCAGGTGCAATCTTCACCATTGCAGATATAGATTTTTGAGAGAGCGCGCGCGAAATTTTCGCCCGGGTAAAATCTCCTAAGTAAGTCAAATGGTCAACGCTGCGACCGATATAACCGATCGCCCAATTAAAGGGCCAGATCCGCGCCCACCAGACTTCATGGCCATGCGTTAAGGCAACTATCTTTTTTGCGCCAGCTTTACGTAACCCACCAGCCATAACCGCTAAAGGTGCGGCTGCACCAAAAAAAATCGACTCAATTTTTTCGCTTACGATTACTCTTCTCACCGCTCTGAAGACTCGTGGCGTCGGGAGTAAAACTTTTGATTTATCTCGTATAACTCTTACCCCGAATTTATCTAACCAATTTTGATCATAGACTCGAGTATCGCCCTGCTGCGATGTGTAGACAGTTACCGAACCCACGGGCAGGCGCTCAATAAGTCCCATAACAAATGTTTCGATACCGCCCGCGCGTGGGCCGAAGTCGTTTGTAATACAGATTATTTTTTCAGGCATTTATTCTAAAAACTAGAGGCGACGAGCGCCGACATAAGGTTTACTTCCAAGATTGGATGCACTCGCAATCTTTACACGTGATCCTGTGCGAGGTGCGTGCACCATTCTGCCCTTACCTAGATAAATTCCAACGTGTGAAATAGGGCGTCCAAAAAAGACTAGATCTCCTGCTTTGAGATCACTGCGATTTACTGCTTTGCCATAATTAAATTGCGCTCGAGATGAGTGCGGTAGTGAAACCCCTGCAGTTTGAAATGCCCGCATCGTCAAACCGGAACAATCCCAATAAGTCATGCCCGCGGCGCCGAAGACATAGATGTCACCGATTTGCTTGAGTGCAAATTGCAGCGCTTTGCCAGAACGCCCGGATACAGCAGAGATTTTCTTCGCTGCCGCAAGAGAGGATCTTTGGTCTGCATCCTCTTCTTCTTTGGCAAGGCGAGCCAGACGTTCGCGATCTTCCTTCTTAAGTTTGCTCAAAAGTGATTCGGCTTCTGCCAACTTGGAAGTCGCTTGTGCGCTCCGCGCCGCTAGCCTCTTCTGGGCAGCCTGAACCAGGGCGAGCTTGTCATTTACCGTCAGCGTGGTTGCGGTCAGGCGTTGCTTTGCAGCCTGAAATTTTCGCAGTTGCACCGATTTTTTCCGAGTTATCGCCTCGAGCGAACCGGCGGCAGAGAGATAGAGCGCCGGATCTGAAGAGAATAGAAGCTCAAGGCTCTGGCTTAATCCGCCACTCTTATACTGCTCGACAGCGATCGCGCTCAGCGATTTCGAGAGCGCATCTACGCTCTGGCTTTGGACTTCTCGCTTTGCTTCAATTCCGGAGAGCGTTCGGTTTAGCGACGCTAACCTAACTTTCGCCTCTTGTGCTCCTTCTGCAGCGGTAGTCGCCTCTTCTTCAAGTTGGCGAACGCGAGCCTGAATTTCCGCCAAAGTCTGGGCGGCCTCTGCAGATGGGGAGGTGAAGAGAGGAGCGGTGATTGCAAATAGAGCGATCGCAATTACAGCGCCCGATCGCAGTCGCAGCCAATCTCTGAGAGCTAACATAAGAGTTGAAGGCTAACGGGGGCGCTAACCCATTCTCAACTTGAGATAGGCGTGGCTAACCTGTGAATTTCGATATTTTTATGGCGATCACGCTGAATTGAAGCGAAGTGGGCGTATGAGACCGCGGGAGGAGAGTAGATCTAACGCGCTTGCGGTCGAATCAGGAATCTCGAGGGAGGCCTCCTTAAACTCTTTATTGGTAATGAAAAAAGTCAAAATGCAATCTTCACATCCAATATCTCGGACGGCGCAACTTTCACAGGAAATGATCATGTCGAAAAGGTATCTGCCTCCACTGACATCTCTTTCGAGGGGGTAGCCTTTTTATATGTCGGTCTTTGCATCCCTTGTCGTCGGTGGCGATGGCTCGACCTCCGTCGGTGGAAACTCTCGGCAGATTTCTAGCGGCGTAGATCGCACCACCTTCTTAGAGCGGCGGCGCAGCGCAGATTTTCTCCTAATCGGAGGTGAGACAGCCCGCTGCGAGCCATACCATCGCACGCCCGTTCCGGTAGTTATCTCATCTCGCTCAATGATCAACGCCCTATCTGATAACCGCCTGGCTTATTGGTGGAACCTCTCCCCCGTCGCCGCCCTGGCGAAGGGGATCAATAAATTTGGTGGAAACGTTCTGGTGGAATCTGGTCCAAAAATTTTAGATCAACTTTTATTGAGCAGATCACTGGATGGGATTTATCTGAGCATCACAAAGGTCACCGATGGCGAAAACCGAATCAATATCTCTGATCTCTTAGGGAAGTTCAATGATATTACGAGCAGCGAGATTGAAGGCACCACTTTTATTGAAGCTAAAATGCCGAAATAAGTGCAACACCGGCTACTGCAGCAAATACTCCAATGTATTGAACTCGGTGCAATCTCTCATTTAAGAATTTAAATGCTAAGCCCGCCGTGAAAATCGGATAAAGAGCGCCAAGCACCATCGCCAAAGTTAGACTTCCTTTTGTTGTTGCGATTCCTAAAAGTAAATTAGCTAAGAAATCCGCGCAACCGATAAATATTAAGATGGGCGCTAATCTAAGTCGTAAGCCACCTAAGGTGCGATATTTCAGGAGAATTGCTAAGGAGACAAATAACGTTGTCGTTCGCATCATCACCATGGTCATCAGCGGACTTCCCTGAGAACCGATAGCCATCCAAAGTAAAGAGGTACCAAATCCGAGCGCGGCACCAAGTGCGAGAATTAATGGTTTGATCGGCAAACCTTGTGATAATTCGGGCCCGCTTGCTAAGAAGGCGCCAAGAATCGCTAAGGCAGCGCCAATAGAGAGAATTACAGATAAACGATCGCCCTTTATAAAAAATGCATATGCGACTGGAATAAGTGCGGAAAGAGCGCTGATTGGAGCCACTACTCCCATACGCCCCGTGGCCAGTCCGGCGTATAAACAAATCAAACCAAAATAACCAAGCACTCCCGCAAGCGCACCTGGAATAAAGTAGCCATCGGAACCAAATGCATTTGCCGAAAATTCTCCAGTAATAAGTACCAGGATAATTCCAAAGATCAGACCAATCGCTTGCGTAACTCCAAGGACTGCGATGGCTGGATATTTCTTACTTAGATTTCCACCGTGATAATCGGCAGTTCCCCACAGCAGACTGGAAAATAGCGCTAATAAGGTGGCCATACGACCGAAGAGTACACAGTATTGCGCCCTGCCTCCCACGTATAGCGCGCAGCCATCTTTAGAATTAAGCAGTGGACGTAGCCCAATTCAATCGAATGATTGAACATCTTCGTTCTGTCACACCACGCTCTGAAATTCTTCTAGAAGAAGTACCGGCGCCGCAAAAACTAGCGACCTTTTCTTTTGCCTTTACCGCAGATGTATCTAATGGCTTACTCGGTGATTCGGAAGATGAGATTGCATCTGGGCGCTTTGTTCTATTACACGAGCCAGGCGGACAAGATACTTGGGAAGGCGAATTCCGCTGTGTAACATTTTTAAGTGCTGATGTAGATGAAGCGATGCAAGATGATCCACTACTTCCTGAGGTTGGCTGGAGTTGGCTCCTTGATTCACTTTCCGCGGCAGGATGTCAATTTAACGCGCCTAGCGGAACGGTAACTCGTGTTTCTAGCGCATCATTTGGGAAGTTATCTCCACGCAATAATGAATCGGAAATTGAGATTCGCGCATCTTGGAGTCCAATTATTAAAGATAGCGATGAAATGATTCCTCACGTCTTAGCCTGGTGCAATCTCTTAGGCGAAGTAGCAGGATTGCCCCCTGTTGTTGAAGGGGTTGCCCCAATCTCCACAGCTCGTCGTAAAGCTTAACTGCGCCCGTAAAATTTATAGATATGGATAACCTAGAAGAGAGCGCTCCTAGTAATGAACCGGAGATCACTGCCGTACCTCTCTTGACCCCCGCCGAGGGGGTTCCGCTTGTTATTTCAGATGAATCCGCCTTTGAAGATGCGTTAGCTAAATTAGCACTTGGCGATGGGCCGTTCGCAGTCGATGCCGAAAGAGCTTCTGGCTTTAAATATAGCGCTCGTGCTTATTTAATTCAGATTAAGCGCCATGGTGGCGGATTGCATCTAATCGATCCGATTCCTTTTGGCCCGCACCATCGACTATTCGTAAAGTTAAATGATTTACTGCGAAGCGATGAAGTTATTTTGCACGCAAGTACACAAGATCTACCTTGTCTTCGCGAATTAGGAATTGACCCCGAAGAATTATTTGATACCGAACTTGGCGGTCGTATCGCAGGTCTTCCAAGAGTTGGCTTAGGTCCGCTACTCGAATCACTTTTGGAAGTCTCACTCGCCAAAGAACATTCAGCAGCAGACTGGTCACAGCGCCCGTTGCCACAAGAGTGGCTTAACTACGCTGCCCTAGATGTTGAAGTTCTAGTTGAGCTGCGTAATAAAGTTTACGCACTCTTGGAAAGTTCAAATAAATTGGAATGGGCGCGCGAAGAGTTTCAGGCAATTCTTAACGCTCCTCCACCACCGCCTCGCATCGATCCTTGGCGAAGGACTTCAGGCATGCATAAAATCAAGAAAGCTAGCCAGTTAGCGATTGTTCGCGCACTATGGACAGTACGAAATGAGATCGCCCAAGAGATCGATATCTCACAAGGACGCCTGCTCTCGGATGCAGCCATTGTTGAACTCGCAGCGATCGCCCATCTAAAGCCGTTAATGACCAAGAAGGATTTGGAGCGCGCCCTTCGCCCAATTGGCTTGCGTGCGCGATGGCTGGAGAACGCTGCCTCTTGGATAAGTGCGATCTCTGACGCCTTAGCCCTTAGTGAGGAACAGTGGCCAAAGGTAAGGACAGATTCAGATTCATTGCCACCTATAAAGATTTGGCGTGAGCGCTTTCCCGAGAAGTATGCACCTTTAACTCACGCCAAAGCGCGCCTAACAGCAAAGGCGCAAGAACTTTCAATGCCCCTTGAAAATATGATTACACCTGAGTACATCCGCCGGATCTGTTGGAACTCCCCTAAAGGCGAAGTATCTGCTGCGCTCAGTGATTTGGGTGCTCGTAACTGGCAAATTGAAATAGCAGCGCCGATTTTAGAAGCCGCTCTACTTGAAAAAGAAGCGTTAGTTAGCGAAGTAGAAGATAGCGATAGCGAAGTTAGCCTCGCGCAAAGTACCTAACCGGCCCAAGGTGCTTTAAGTAAACCTTCTGCCCTAATTCAAATTGTGCAGGGCCGATTACCCGCGCCTTTATTGGAGTGATTGAATCAGCGATATTTACAGTGAGCATTGCATCGTGCCCGTAATAATCAATGTGTACGAGCGAGCCCGCTATCCCCTCGCGATCAGATTTAGAAACTAGAATTTCCTCCGGCCTAATAACAACATAACCAGTATCGCTACCCTTTACTGCAGCGCCCAGCAAAGATAGTGGATAGCGAGTTTCGCCATTCTCTAATTTCTGGGCTGGAAGGATGAGTACATCTCCGGTACTTGCCGCGATTTCTGGAGATATAGGAGTTTCGTAAACTTCTTCTGGTGTGCCATTTTGAACGACGCGGCCACTGCGCATCAGAATCACCCGATCAGATGAAACCAACGCTTCCTCGCGATCATGTGTTACTAAAATCGCGGTAGATCCAAGTTTACGCAATAGTCCTACCACTTCACTGCGCAGTTCATCTCTTAGGGCAGCATCTAGAGCAGAGAATGGTTCATCTAAAAGTACCAACCTTGGTTTGATGGCAAGAGCTCGCGCCAGCGCCACTCTCGTTTGCTGACCACCAGATAGTTGACTGGGGAGCCTCTTCTCAAAACCTGACATGCCAATCAAAGAGAGCATCTCTTCAGTAATTTCAGAGATCTGCGCTTTCGAATAAATCTCTCGATCTAAACCAAAAGCTATATTTTTTCCAACGTTTAAATGCGGAAAGAGCGCGCCTTGTTGTGGCACATAACCCGTACCCCGCTTATTTGGCGGCAAGACCACCGAAGATACGCCTACTAGTTGTGTACCAAAGCGAATTGCGCCGCTAGTTGGTGGAATCAGACCAGCAATGGCACGTAAAAGAGTGGTCTTTCCGCATCCCGATGGACCTAATAGTGAGGCAATTTCACCTTGTCCCAAGTCAAAGGATAGATCAGAGATAATTTCACGTTCACCCAGATTAACGCTGAGATGAGAAATGCTAAGTGAGGTCATTTATAGATATCTCACCTTCTGCTCAAATTCACTCTTTGCGGTTCTAGGAATAGTTAAAATAAAGGTCGGAATAGCTGCCAGAATCACCAATAATAGTGCATACGGTGCAGCATCATTAAATCTACTAATCGCTGCAAAGCTCCAAATCTCCGTCGCTAAAGTCTCCATCCCTGTTGGTCTTAACATTAAAGTTGCCGGAAGTTCTTTCATTGCCGTCAGAAAAACCAAGAGCACCCCAAGGGCTAGGTTTGGAAGAGCGATTGGAAAGACAACCTCCAGAGCAATTCTGGATTTACTCTTACCTAAGGTGGCGGCAACCTCCCTCAACTGCGGGGATACAAGAGCCAACGCATCCGAAGTTGATGCTACAGATTTTGCCAGGAAAAGAACTGCGTAGGCAAAGGCCAACAAGAAGATTGATTGGTAGAGCGGGCCTAGGCGAGAACCAAATGATACGAGCGCTAATCCGACCACAACTCCAGGCAGTGAGTGCGCCGCCAAGATAACTTTTCCAGAGATCGCAGAAAAGGCGCTCGCTCCTTGTGAAACGAGAAATGCAAGTGGCAGAGAGATGAGAAATGCGAAGAATGCGCCCAAACCTGCTACAGAAATCGTGGAGAGTGCAGCGGATGTTAAATCAGAGATGGCAACCGCTCCTGGATTTTGGAAGTACCGCGAGAGCAGAACGTAGAAAGGAATAAATACCGCCAAAACTCCATACAGCGCAATGACAGATAGCGTCACAATTGAGAGAGTGGGATTGGCAATCCGACGGATTCGCGTTTGGAAACCTTCAGCCCCTCGAGATTCAAATTCTCTTCCTTTGAGAACTGATTCAAATGAGACAAATATTGCAGCAACAAAGAAGAGGAGCAGGCCGATAACGGAGGCTGCGCTGCGATCATAAGAAGATTTGAAGAGATTTTGAATTGAGACGGTTAAAGTCTCGACATTTAGTAACGAGACCGCACCAAAATCACTTAGAACATATAAGCCAGACAGAAGTGCGCCAGCGCTGATGCTTCGCCGAACCTGCGGAAGAATTACCCGGAAAAATACCGAGATCTTTGAGAGACCGAGAGATCTGGCTACTTCTATTACCCCCGCATCAATTCTTTGGAAAGAGATCGTCACCGCAAGAATCATGTACGGAAGCGTCGATAGCGAGAGGATAAAGACTGCCGCCCAGAGCCCTTGAAGTGAAGGAATCAGCGCTTTCCATGTATAAGTAAATACATATGAAGGAATAGCAAGCGGCAATACCGTCGACACTAGAAGTAATCGGGGGTAAGGAATTCTCACATAATGTAGACCAGCGGCGATGGCCGTGCCTAAGAAGATATTGATTAATACGACTATCAAAAGTAATACGAGGGTCAGCGCTAGTACTTCAATGGTCTTGGGCCGCGAGAGTAGGTCGACTATTTCGCCTAAAGACTTTTCGCTCGCTCTTATAAATAGGTAGATTAGCGGCTGCGAAATCAGTAAAAGAGCCATCGCAACCACGGCGCGTAGGCCATATTTAGATGCCAAAGTTTGAACTTTCAATTCTCTACTTCATCACTACAAGAGGCCGACTTTGATAAGGAGATCCTGCGTCCGTTGCACATTCTCTAAAGATTCCAAGTCGACTCGCGGCGAACCAATGCTCGCCAGATCAGGTAGTGATTCTGGAGCTTTACTTCCTGGGATCAATGAGTATTCGTGAGTCTTTTCTACAAATCTGGCTTGGATTGGTTGCGATGTCAGAAAATTAATCAAATCTTGCGCAGCTGATTTCTTCACGGAAGTTGCAAGTATTCCAACACCCGAAACGTTAACTAGATTTCCGATATCTCCGGGTTCAAAGAAACCATTAGCAACTTGAATCTTCCTACCAAAGGCTTCGCTGACTTCCCAAATGTAGTAGTGATTTACCAAACCCAGACTTATATCACCTTTATCGATCGCTTCTACGATTGCGCTGTTCTTTAAGTAAATTTGTGCATCGTTTGATTTGAGCGCTCTTAGCCAATCTTCTGCAAATTTCTCGCCCTTTTCATTGATGAGCGCGGTTACGAAAGCTTGGAAAGAGGAGTTACTTGGTGCAATTCCAATTTTGCCTTTAAAGATAGGTGACTTTAAATCGTTTATTGATTGAGGAAGAACTTCTATTGCGTCAGGACGGTAAGCAAATACGCGAGCACGACCGGTCACCCCGACCCAGCTGCGATCACCAGCGATGAAGCTGCCATCAATCTTTCTTGCGACCCCATCGTCAAGTTTTGAAAGCAGGCCGGCGGTTGAGACGGCACCCAGCGATCCAGCATCTTGTGAGAGAAAGAGATCCGCTGGTGAGTTCTGACCTTCTTCAAGAATCTGCGCCGCTAACTCTGCTGAGTCACCGTAGCGAACATTTAAATTGATCCCGGATTTGCGTTCCCAGTTTGAAAGAAATGGCGCAATGAACTCTTCGGAACGGCCGGAATAGATCGTAAGTTCGGTAATTTCTTCACCGGATTGATCAGAAGAGATCGAGGAAAACGTTGCCCCACCGATTATCAGCGCAGCCAAGGCGATACCTGCGACCATAAAGTTCTTCTTCAACTCTTGCCTCCACGAGTTCGTCCGCCCTAAGTCGGCCATTTACAAAGACCCAGAGATAACTGGGTATAAAGCGAGGCTAACGGATGGCTCTGAATTACGCAACAAAAACGTTGCGTAATTCATCACATCTGACCGGGCAGCCAAGTGGTGATAAAGTGGGCTACTGGCAAGTAACCTTGAAACATACCCATCAGAGAGGTTTCAAATATGTCGCAGAACCAACGCACCGTCGTCCTGGTTGATGCTGTTCGTACCCCATTTGGCAAGGCCGGAAGTATGTACTCAGGCACCCGCGCCGATGATCTGATGGTGCGCGCTATTCGTGGCTTGCTCGAGCGCAATCCGAAAGTTTCACCCGATGCAATTGAAGATGTCGCCATCGCCGCAGCTACACAAACTGGTGATCAAGGAATGAATTTAGGCCGCAGCGCAGCGCTACTGGCGGGACTTCCAAATACAGTCCCTGGTTATTCCGTTGATCGCTGGTGCGCTGGTGCAATGACGTCGACAACAACGCTAGCTGGAGCGATCGCATTTGGTTCTATAGATATCGCAATCGCAGGCGGTGTTGAACATATGGGCAATCATCCAATTGGTGATGGACTTGATCCCAATCCAAGATTCTTAGCAGAGCGAATTGTTGAACAAGATGCGCTCGCCATGGGTGCAACTGCAGAACGTTTACACGATCGATATCCGCAATTAACCAAAGAGCGCGCTGATCGTTATGCCTATAACTCACAAATGAAAACCGCCGCAGCATATGCCGCCGGAAAGATTCAACGCGATTTGATTCCGACCGCAGCGCGGATTCCAGATTTGGGTTGGGGTATCGCAACCGTTGATGAACCACCACGTCCTACAACCACAATGGAAGGGCTAGCAACTCTTAAGACTCCTTTCCGTGCCGCTGGCAGAGTGACACCTGGAAACTCATCTGGTTTAAATGATGGCGCAACAGCTGCGCTGCTCGCCAGCGAAGATAAAGCAAAAGAGTTAGGGCTAACCATAAAAGCAAAATTGGTTTCATTTGCCTTTGCCGGCGTTGAGCCAGAAGTTATGGGATTTGGGCCAGTTCCCTCAACAATCAAGGCTTTAGCGAAGGCTGGGTTGCAGATCTCAGATATCGGCGCCTTTGAAGTAAATGAAGCATTTGCAGTTCAAGTAATCGCTTTTCTAGATCACTTTGGCATAGCCGATGATGATCCGCGCGTAAACCCATATGGTGGAGCAATTGCAGTTGGCCATCCCCTGGCCTCTTCTGGAATTCGCTTAATGCTAAATCTGGCGCGCACCTTTGAAGAGCGTGCAGATGTGAAATATGGGCTAACCACAATGTGTATCGGGCTCGGAATGGGTGGCACTGTTATTTGGGAGAACCCTCACTTCACTGGAGGTTCAAAGTAATGTCAACGCAAATTAACCTGCCTGAAGGTGCGCCAGAAGAAGTCGTCACAAATGCGCTCGTTCGCGATGTTGATCTAACTCCATTTGGTCACAAAGGATCTCTGGCTTTAATCACGCTAGATAATGGCTTAGACCATACCCGTCCAAATACCTTCGGCCCACAGTCACTCGATGCGTTGAATAACGCGATCACCGATGCGCTAGGTCGCGCACCTGCTGCAATTGCAATTATCGGCAAGCCATTTATCTTCGCGGCGGGCGCTGATCTTTCTGCGCTCTCTTTCCTTTCAAAGCGCGAGCAATCACTCGCCATTGGAAAGCTGGGACACGATGTATTTCGTCGCTTAGATGAATGCGGAATTCCAACTTTTGCATTTATAAATGGACTCGCTCTTGGTGGCGGGCTAGAAGTTGGCTTGCATTGCAACTACCGCACTCTGGCAGCTACCGCTTTTACGGGACTGCCTGAAGTCTTCTTGGGGCTTGTACCCGGATGGGGCGGTGCCACAATTCTGCCTAAGTTAATTGGGCCAGAGCGCGCTGTGCAAGTAATTATGCTCAATGCGCTAAATAACAACACCATGATGAAGGCAAAAGATGCGCTCTCACTCGGCGTAGTCGATGCCGTTTACGAACCTGCAGATTTCCTAGAACGTTCTGTCGCCTTTGCTGCGAGCGTTCTATCAGGTAAAAATAATATTAAACGCAAAGACTATTCAAACGATCCTGCTTGGGAGAGCGCACTTGCCACTGGCAAGGCGGCTTCTCTTAAGAAGTATGGTGGTGCAGAAATAGCATCTCCTATGCGCGCACTTGAGTTAATCGCTGCTGCTCGCACCAACACTCGTGGCGCAGGCTTTGATGCTGAAGATCAAGCACTCGCCGATTTAACTATGTCAGATCCGCTTCGCGCTTCTCTCTATGCCTTTAATTTGATTCAGAAGAAGCGCAAGAAAGTTGAAGGCGCTCCAAAGGCAGCTCTTGCCCGCAAAGTGACCAAGGTCGGCGTAGTTGGCGCGGGGTTGATGGCTTCACAGTTAGCGTTGCTGCTACTTCGCAATCTTAAGGTTCCGGTAGTTATGACCGATATCGATCAAGAGCGAGCTGATAAGGGCGTTGCTTGGGTAAAAAATGAGCTATCCAAATTGGTAGAAAAGAAACGCATAAGCGAAGAGTCTGCGCGACGACTATCTCTGCTAATTAGTGGATCAGCCGATCAAAATACCTTCGCAGGTTCAGACTTCATAATCGAAGCGATCTTCGAAGAGTTATCGCTTAAGCAAGAGTTATTCAAGAAGTTAGAGAAAATCGTCTCCCCTGAATGCGTTCTAGCCACCAACACCTCTTCTCTTTCAGTTGAAAAAATGACTGAAGGTCTGGTTAATCCAGAGCGAGTAATCGGATTTCACTTCTTCAACCCAGTGGCTGTAATGCCGCTCCTTGAAATCGCACGCACCTCAACTACCGATGATGCAACTACAGCAACTGCAGTTAGTGTCGGTAAAGAGTTAAAGAAGACCATGATCATCTGTAAAGATGCACCCGGCTTTGTTGTTAATCGCTTGCTAACTCGCTTCATGGGCGAAGTTACTGATGCGGTAGATGAAGGTACTGCGCCAGCAATTGCAGATAGCGCGATGCGCAGTATTGGCTTCCCGATGTCACCATTTGAACTTCTTGATTTGGTTGGACCTGGAGTAGCTCTTCACGTCTCTGAAACCTTACATGCAAATCTAGGTGAGCGCTATCGCATCTCCCCAACTATGCAGGCAATGGTTGCCGCTAAAGTGCGCAATTTTTACATCAAAGGAAGCGATGGCAAGTTAACGCCAAACCCTGAAGCGGTGGCGCTAATTAAGCAAGGTTCTACCGCATCTACCGCTGAAGAAGTTCGCGATCGCGCACTTAAGGCGTTAGCGGTTGAAGCGCGCATGATGCTTGATGAGGGCGTGGTTTCTACTCCGGCAGAGATTGATCTCTGTATGTTGATGGGATCTGGTTGGCCGATGCACCTTGGTGGAATTTTGCCTTACCTAGATCGTGAAGGAATTAGTGAAGCGGTTTGTGGTCAGCGTTTTCACGCGCCGGGGATTGCATCTCTTCCATAATCGCAATCGAATTCGCTGAACCTCTTTGACTATTCCATTCAACGATGCTGCGCGCGATATTCTGGGCAGTAATACCGAGATCGCCCAATATCTCAGCTCGTTTTGAGTGCTCAATAAACTCAAGAGGAATACCTATTGAGTGAATTGGAGTATTAAGGCCGGCCTCGCGGAACATTTCTGAGACTGCGCTAGCGATACCACCATGCTTAATGCCATCTTCAACAACAACGATGCTCTTAAATCGTTGCGCCATCGTAGTCAAGGAAATCGGTAATGGTTTTACCCAGCGTGGATCAATTACCGTAACGCCAACTCCCTCGCGAAATGCCATCGCCGCTGCCTCAACTGAAATTGCCGCCATAGCGCCAATACTCACCAAGAGAACATCAGCACTTTCTCCGCGATAGAGAATATCGATGCCATCACGCCGTTCAAATGCGGGAATATCGCTATGAACTGCGCCCTTTGGGTAGCGCACCATTGATGGCGCGTTAGAGATTGCGACTGCTTCGCGCAAAGTCTCGCGCAGACGAGTTGCATCTCGCGGCGCAGCAACATGCATTGTCGGAACTATCCCGGTCACCGCTAAATCCCAAATTCCGTGATGAGAAGGTCCGTCATCGCCGGTAATTCCAGCACGATCTAAAACAAAAGTTACGCCAGCCTTATGCAGGGCTACATCTAGAAGCAATTGATCAAAGGCGCGATTTAAAAATGTGGAGTAGATAGCAACGACTGGATGCAGTCCAGCAAAGGCCATGCCTGCAGCGCTAGTAACAGCATGCTGTTCAGCGATTCCCACGTCGACGATTCGCTCTGGAAAGGTTTTCGCAAAGGCATCGAGCCCAGTTGGGCCAAGCATTGCAGCGGTTATTGCCACGATATCTTCACGCTCCCGTGCAATCTCAACCAACTCACTTGAAAAGATTTTCGTCCAAGTTGTTGCGCTCTCTGCTAGCGGTGCGCCTGTTTCGGGATCGACGATACCGACGGCGTGAAACTTCTCGGCTTCATCGTCTAAAGCAGGTTTATGGCCTCTCCCCTTTTCGGTGATCGCGTGCACCAAGACCGGAGCACCGAAATCTTTCGCTTTAAGAAGGGCTTTTTCAAGTGCAACAATGTCATGGCCATCAATCGGACCCATGTATTTAAGACCCAGATCTTCAAACATCCCCTGCGGTGCAACGATATCTTTGATGCCTTTCTTCATGCCGTGCAAAGTCTCATATATAGGAGCACCGACAACTGGAGTTTTATGGAGTACTTCTTTACCCCAATCTAAGAACCGTTCATACCCTCTAGTTACGCGCAAGGTCGCTAAATATGTCGCTAACCCTCCGATAGTTGGAGAGTAAGAACGTTCATTATCGTTTACAACAATTACTAAATTTCGATTATCGGCGGCGGCGATGTTATTTAACGCCTCCCAAGACATGCCACCAGTCAGCGCGCCATCGCCGACAACTACAACTACGTGGCGATCACCTTGTCCGGTTTGCGCGAAGCCAAAGGAGATTCCATCTCCCCAAGAGAGCGCAGTTGATGCGTGTGAATTTTCGATTACATCGTGTTCGCTCTCGCTCCGACTGGGATATCCTGCGATACCTCCGCGCTGACGTAGCCCATCGAAACTATCTGCTCGTCCTGTGATTATCTTATGAACATAAGATTGATGTCCGGTATCAAAGAGAACTACGTCGCGCGGTGAATCAAAGGCGCGGTGGATCGCTAGCGTTAACTCAACAGCGCCAAGATTTGGACCAAGATGACCACCTGTTTTCGATACCTTGGTGATCAAAAATTGGCGGATCTCTTCACTAAGTCGAATTAATTGAGCAGAATCCAACCTTTTGATATCAGCTGGAGATTTAATCTGCTCGATCATGGCTTCATTCTAGGTTGCAGCGAACGAATTCGCGATCTAAAAACCTAGACTACGCGCCAATTACTGAAGTAATTGGCCACTCCTACGCGCCAATTACTGAAGTAATTGGCCACTCCTACGCGCCAATTACTGAAGTAATTGGCGGAGCACATACTGCATGATCCCGCCATGGCGATAATAATCACCCTCACCAGGAGTATCGATACGGACCTTTGCAGTAAATGACTTATCCCCTGCTGTGACCTGTACCTCTTTTGGAATTCCGCCCTTATTTAATTCAGTGATTCCAGTGATAGCAAAAGTTTCGGTGCCATCTAGTCCAAGTGACTGTGCAGTCTGGCCATCTTTAAACTGCAATGGTAGAACGCCCATTCCAATCAAATTTGAACGGTGGATTCTTTCGAAACTCTCCGCAATCACAGCGCGCACACCCAATAACGCAGTGCCTTTTGCCGCCCAGTCGCGAGATGATCCCGATCCATACTCTTTGCCGGCAAGAATTACCAACGGAACTCCCGCATTTTGATAAGCAATCGATGCATCGTAAATCGTAGTTTGTTCGCCGTTGCTCAAGAAATTACGGGTGAAGCCACCTTCGACGCCATCTAGCAACATATTCTTCAGGCGGATATTTGCAAAAGTTCCACGAATCATGACTTCGTGATTTCCACGTCGTGATCCATAAGAGTTGAAGTCACCCCGGGCAACTCCATGAGCTTCTAGATATTTACCAGCAGGAGAATCTGCCTTGATATTTCCTGCAGGAGAAATGTGATCGGTCGTAACCGAATCGCCCAGGATAGCCAAGACTCGTGCTCCTGAAATATCAGTAACCGGCTTTGGATTTGCTGGCATGCCATCAAAGTAAGGAGGCTTGCGGACATAAGTAGATTGTGCATCCCATTCAAAAGTCTTCCCCGTTGGAGTATCTAGAGACTTCCAACGATGGTCGCCATCAAAGACCGTCGCATAATCTTTCTTAAACATCTCAGAGGAGATTGAAGAATCGATAACAGATTGAATCTCTTGCGCACTTGGCCAGATATCAGCGAGGAATACATCCTTGCCATCTTTATCTTTGCCCAGTGAATCCTTTACAAAGTCATGATTCATAGTTCCGGCCAACGCATATGCAACGACAAGTGGAGGCGATGCCAGATAGTTCATCTTTACATCTGGGCTGATTCGCCCTTCAAAGTTGCGATTTCCAGAGAGTACTGCGGTGACCGCTAAATCGTGCTCGTTGACCGATTTGCTGATCTCTATCGGTAGCGGACCAGAGTTTCCGATACAAGTAACGCAGCCATAGCCCACCAAGTTAAAACCGAGCGCATCCATGTACTTAGTTAGATCGGCGCGATCATAATAATCAGTTACTACCTTTGATCCTGGCGCCAAAGTTGTCTTTACCCAAGGCTTGGAAGTCAATCCGCGCTCTACCGCTTTCTTAGCTAATAGCGCCGCGCCGATCATTACCGAAGGATTTGATGTATTTGTACAAGATGTAATTGAGGCAATAACAACATCACCATTTTTGATTGTTGTTGCTTTAGCCCCAACGTTTACTGGATAAGAATCTGTGCCAGTCTTTTCGGTTATATATGTTGGAAGAATTTTCTTAAATGCATCTTTCGAACCGCTAAGTGAGATGCGATCTTGTGGACGCTTTGGCCCAGAGATCGATGGAACTACAGTCGAAAGATCTAGCTCGATATGTTCAGAAAAACGCGGGCTAACTGCTGGGTCGTGCCACATTCCCTGTGCCTTCGCATATTTCTCAACAAGTTCAACTTGGTTAGCACTACGACCAGTCAAACGTAGATAGCGCAGAGTCTCATCATCAATAGGGAAAATTGCACAAGTAGAACCGTATTCAGGGCTCATATTTCCAA
>JBIJCP010000071.1:0-6188 GCA_044344635.1 Candidatus Planktophila sp.
TAGCAGTCTCAGCACCTTCTTCAACGCTACGTGGCGCATCGGGTCCGCCCATATCCGTGCGCGTGTGATTGGGACAGATCGCATCCACGTAAAACCCGCGAGCGCCGAGTCCCGTTTCGTGCGCCAAATTGCGCACAAGTGAATTAACCGCAGCTTTACTAATTCGATACGGGGCAAGTCCTCCGGCGCTTCCTGGTCCAGACATCCGACCTAAGCAGGCAGAGTAGATAACAACGCGACCGTCACGCGCATCGGCCATAGCAGGTGCGATTGCATTTACTAAAATGAAAACTGAGTTTAAATTGATATTAAGAACGCGATTCCATTCTGCATCTGTTGTGCGCAGAGTCTTTGAAATCTTCTCGCTCATAACTCCGTGGGCTAGTACCAAAACTTTTGGGGCCGCAAGTGAGGTGGCTATTTCTTCTGCCATATTCCGAGTCGCAATTTGATCTTCTAAATCAACGGCGTGGGTTGTGATCGTTAACCCTGACTGTGTCGCCACAAATTCGCTTAACAACGATTGGCGAGCGCTCTCCAGGCGCTGCTGATCTTTTGCAATGAGCGCTAAATCAAAGCCATCTCCTGCCAGGGCGCGCGCAGTTGCAAAACCCAAACCACGGCTGGCTCCCGAGATGATCGCCAGTGGTCTGGAGGTCGGGGCGGTTTCTGAATGCATGTGCCAACTCTGCCAACGAAGGCGGGTACTGTCGCGCCGAGATTGGCTATCTGGCCCCATCTCCAGAGTAATTGTGCTCAATATCGCGCCTTGGATTGGAGAGAGAGGATTTATTTAAGCCACGCTCAGCCGATAGTCTTAGCCACGCATTAAACGTTTTTTTCCGCGTTAATCGTGAAGAAGGAGTTGCCAGTGTCGGCAGATTTCGGAGCCAATGATTGGCTCGTCGAAGAGATGTACGAGCGTTACCAAGCCGATCCAACTTCAGTTGAACCTTCATGGATTGAATTCTTTAAGACTTACTCACCCAGCGCCACAACTTCTGCGCCAGTTGCAACAACTTCAGCAAGCACAGCTCCAACAACCTCAGCACCAAAAGGTGGAACGCCACCTGTTCCTAAAGCTGCACAAAAAGTTTCTGCACCAGCGCCAGTTGCTGCACCAGTTGTTGCTGCACCAGTTGCACAAGCAGCGCGACAAGCTTCAGCACCAGTTGTTGCTGCACCAGTTGCACAAGCAGCAGCACAAGCTTCAGCACCAACCCCTGCACAAGCCCCAGTTAAGCCGGCACCCGTCTTAGATACACCCAGTGCTGCAACTATGGAACCACTTCGTGGAGTTGCCGGACGCGTAGTTGCATCAATGGAAGCTTCGCTATCTGTTCCGACAGCGACAAGTGTGCGCGCAATTCCTGCCAAGTTGATGATTGATAATCGCACCGTTATTACAAATCACTTAAAGCGAACTCGCGGCGGAAAAGTTTCATTTACCCACATCATTGCTTACGCGATGATAAAAGCGATGCGCCAGATGCCAGAGATGAATGTTTTCTATGGCGAAATCGATGGCAAGCCTGCACTTGGTCGTCCCGAACATATCAACTTGGGAATTGCAATTGATTTAGCAAAGCCAGATGGAACCCGCCAATTATTGGTTCCATCTATTAAAGGTTGCGAAACTTTAGATTTCGGGCAGTTCTGGGTTGCCTATGAAGAAATTGTTAAGAAGGCCCGCGCTGGTACTCTCACTGTTGAAGATCATTCAAACACAACTGTTTCGCTGACTAACCCCGGAACGATCGGAACTGTTCACTCAGTGCCACGTTTGGTGCAAGGCCAAGGTTTGATCGTTGGCGTCGGTGCAATGGATTATCCAGCTGAATTCCAAGGTGCAAGTGAAGAAACTCTGGCTCGAATGGCAATCAGTAAGGTAATTACTCTTACCAGCACTTACGATCATCGCGTTATTCAGGGTGCACAATCAGGAGATTTCCTACGTCGCATCCACGAAATTCTGCTCGGCGCGGAAAACTTCTACGATGAAATTTTTGCTGCACTTCGTATTCCATACGAGCCAATTCGCTGGGCAGCAGACTTTGAATTCTCCAAAGATGAAGAGATCAATAAGACCGCTCGCGTGCAGCAACTAATTCAGGCTTATCGCACCTACGGCCACTTGATGGCAGATACCGATCCACTGGAATACGCACAGCGTTCTCACCCAGATCTAGATGTTGTTACCCACGGACTTACTTTGTGGGATCTTGATCGCGAATTTGCAACTGGTGGTTTTGGTGGCGAGAAGTTTATGAAGCTCCGCAAGATCCTCGGAATTTTGCGTGATTCTTACTGCCGTTCAGTTGGCGTTGAATATATGTATATCTCAAACCCTGAAGAGCGTAAGTGGATACAAGAACATGTTGAAGTTGGTTTCACAAAGCCAGCTCGCGAAGAACAACTCCACATCCTGCAAAAGCTCAGCGATGCTGAAGCATTTGAATCTTTCTTGCAGACCAAGTTCGTCGGACAAAAGCGCTTCTCCCTAGAAGGTGGCGAATCTGTAATTCCGATTCTCGACGCTGTAATTTCTGCAGCGGCTGAGAAGAAACTCGATGAAGTCTGTATCGGAATGCCGCACCGTGGTCGCTTAAATGTTTTGGCCAATATCGCCGGTAAGGCCTATGGCCAGATCTTCCAAGAGTTCCAAGGGCATTACAAAGAGAATGAAGTTCACGGTTCTGGAGATGTGAAGTACCACTTAGGTACTGAAGGTGTATTTACAGCAGAATCAGGCGCACAGACCAAGATTTACTTAGCTGCCAATCCATCACACCTAGAAGCGGTAAATCCAGTTCTTGAAGGAATTGTTCGCGCCAAGCAAGATCGCTTAAATGTAAAAGATCTCTTCTCGGTTCTACCAATTCTCTTACATGGAGATGCCTCATTTGCCGGCCAGGGAGTTAACTTCGAAACCCTGCAGCTTTCCAAACTTCGCGGCTACCGCACTGGCGGAACCGTACATATAGTTGTAAATAACCAAGTTGGCTTTACTACCGCGCCACACGCTGCACGCTCTTCACGTTATTCAACAGATGTTGCAAAAACAATTGAGGCTCCGGTCTTCCACGTAAATGGAGATGACCCTGAAGCGTGCGTACGCGTTGCACACCTAGCTTTTGAATATCGCCAAGCATTTAATAAGGATGTTGTCATCGATATGGTTTGCTACCGCCGTCGTGGACATAACGAGGGCGATGAGCCAAGTTTCACTCAGCCGCTTATGTATAAGTTAGTAGACGCAAAGCGATCAACCCGAACTCTTTACACCGAATCCCTCGTCGGCCGCGGTGATATCACAATGGAAGATGCAGAAAAGTTGGCACGCGATTACCAGGTGCAACTCGAAGAAGTTTATGCATCAGTTGCAAATTATGAAGAAGAGCATGATCCAAACTTCCAGCCTCCAGCTGTTCCTAACGCTGAAGATGTCCCAACATTTATCTCTGAGCCATTGATTCGTGAAATTGCGGCTACACAGATTGCAATTCCAGAAGGCTTCCACGTCCATCCCAAGTTGTTGCCACAACTTCAAAAACGCGCTGAGTCAATTGATAATGGCACTATCGATTGGTCAACCGGTGAAATGCTTGCCTTTGGTTCGCTACTGAAAGAGGGGCGACCAATTCGTTTGGCGGGACAAGATTCACGTCGCGGCACATTTAGCAATCGCCATGCAGTAATTGTTGATAAAGAGAACGGTTCTGATTGGACTCCACTTAGCTCTCTAGTCGCTGATAAAAGCCAATTCTTTGTAATTGACTCCCTGCTCTCTGAATATGCAGCGATGGGATTTGAGTATGGATATTCGGTTGCTAGACCTGAAGCACTTGTCTTATGGGAAGGCCAATTCGGAGATTTCGCAAATGGGGCTCAAACAATTATTGATGAATTTATCTCTTCTGCACTTCAAAAGTGGGGCGAGCGTTCATCGGTGGTCTTGCTACTTCCACATGGTTATGAAGGTCAAGGACCAGATCACTCTTCAGCACGTATTGAACGTTTCCTCTCACTTGCCGCTGAAAAGAATATGACGATTGCTCAGCCATCAACTCCTGCTTCGTACTTCCACTTGTTACGTTTCCACGCGGCAAATCCAAAGCGCCGCCCAATGGTTGTCTTCACGCCAAAGTCAATGCTTCGCTTACGTGCAGCGGCTTCCTCATTGAGCGATTTCACATCAGGAACTTTCTTGCCAGTAATCGGTGATACCACTGTAAGTAATGCATCTCGTTTGATTTACTGCTCTGGAAAGATTTATCACGACCTTGTCGCAGAGCGTGCTCGGCTAAATGACAACAGCACGGCAATTGTTCGTGTTGAGCGCTTATATCCACTTCCAGTTACCCAAATGGAAGTTGAAGCGAAGAAGCATCCAAACGCTAATTTGCTTTGGGTTCAAGATGAACCAGCAAACCAAGGACCTTGGCCTCATGTTGCTTTGAGTACTACCGAGGTTATTGGTGGAACCGCAGTCGATGCTCGAGTTCTACGCCGCATTGCACGTCGCGCTTCAGCATCTCCAGCAACTGGTAACCATCACTTACATGAAGAAGAGGCAAAAGCGCTGATGTATGAGGCGTTTACTCGCTAGCATTTTTATTTTTGCTTCTGATTCCATTTTTGAGTCTGGTAATTACCTTTCCAATTACCTCCGCTCTGCTCAAATACCCCCACGCGCGCGAGTCGGTACCTGATTTATTATCACCTTCGACGAAATAACTTTCCTGCCCAGAGCTATCTCTCTCAATCTTTGTAACGCGTTTTATATAAAGAATCCCAGGTTGCTGCTCGCGCTCGATAACAACAACGTCGCCCAACCGAAGTGGTAAGCGCTTACTGCCAAAGAACCGGTAGCGGACAAGGAGCCAATCCCGTGGGTTGTAAGTCGGCTGCATTGAAGCGCCTTCTACGATGACCCTTCCGAAGATGCCAAAGCCGCTCATGAACGGTAGTCTCACACATACAGCTTTCGAAATAAAGAAAAGAATTGAGGAGAGAAAATGAAGAACTTTTTCAGACCAAAAGTAACTGTTCATGCTCACTGCGATCTTCCTTGTGGAGTTTATGATCCAGCACAGGCAAAGATTGAAGCGCAATCTGTAAAGGCGTGCATGGAAAAATATGCCGCAAATCCAGATCCAGATTTCCGCTCACGTTCAGTTGCAATTAAAGAAGAGCGTTCGCACCAAGTTAAAGAGCACCTCTGGGTTCTGTGGACGGATTACTTCAAGGCTCCACACTTTGAGGCCTACCCACAACTCCACTCGCTATTTAACGAAGCAACAAAGTTAGCGGGCGCAGCTGGAACCAAGGGAACTCAAGATGTAGCCGTTGCAGATAAGTTGATCGCAAAGATCGATGAGATTGCAGAGATCTTCTGGGCAACTAAGAAGGCTTAACCTTCAGAAGTGTTAATTAAAGATTGAGCGGCGGTGCGCGCGAGGAAAGATACTCGCTCGACCGCCGTTCTTTCTATTCTGGAGTAAGCGATATGTCGTTCGCCATCGTAAACATCGCATTCAAAGATCATTGTCCGGTCGACCACTTCAATACAGCGGGCGGTGGCACGAACTTCGGTTCCGATCCCGACAGAGTCAATCAGCGAGATATCAAATTTATCAACAATCGTTGTTTCGCCATTTTCTAGTAATTCAACTAGCGCTGCCACGCACGCGCTCTCCATCACGCTCATAAAGTGACCTGGCGCCAAAATTGGTAGATCTGAAATTCCCATAGCCAAGCAAGTATCGCCGGGGCGCACAGTCATCACTGAAAATCCAACTGCTCCAATAATCTCTTCAGCGGGTTTCATAGAAAAGGAGTTACTTTTCCTCTTCAATAATGTGTTGGATGTGAGTCTGCTCAATTTGAATCTCGCGGTGCTCGACATTGCCAAACTCATCAATTTCAATGGAGATTTCGGTCATGCTGAACTGGGTTACAACTTCTGTTACTCCAGCCCCATTGGCCTGACGTAATAGCTCTTCATGGATGCTCTGGTGCAGATCTGCAGGAGCTTTTTCATCACAAGTACGACGCAGAACATCCTGCAACAACGAATGCATCTCTTGCTCGTGCGCAACTTCTGATCGGCATGCCCCGCAAGTATCTAAATGCGATGCGATCGCCTGCGGATTATGTGCATCTTCGATCGCACCCTCAATAATAAA
>JBIJCP010000007.1:0-20266 GCA_044344635.1 Candidatus Planktophila sp.
CTAAAACAGCGCGATAACCGGCACAAAGAGCTTGCGAAGTTAGCGCATCCATTGACTGAGCACGCGAGATTCGTGGAACAAGTTCTAGCGAGAAAGCAGTTGCTTGCGCCTTCACCGCTGCCTCAATTGAATCAACTGCAGTCACAGTAGAAAGGAAAGAAATTGTTGCCACACCTTTCTTAACGGTCGACATCTGTGCCGGCGTAAGAGGCTGCACTGAAAGCACGATATCTGCGCTAGCGATCACATCGCCTTTAACAATGCTGGCTCCGGCGGCTGCATAAGCTGCATCTGTTCCTTGTGAGTTATCGCCTGCACCAGATTCGATTACAACTTCATAACCAAGGCGGGTTAACTTATTGATGATGTCGGGAACAAGCGCAACGCGCTTTTCACCTTCTTTACGCTCTAATGGGACGGCTACACGCATACGCGAACCATACTTGCTCGCTTAATTACCTGCGAGTTCACCACGAGTGAGGTGATACAGCAAGGCTTGGATCGTTGTGCGGCGGTGGTAGGCCTCGCGCCAAATTACAGATTTAGGTCCATCGATCACGGTTGCGGCTACTTCCTCGCCGCGGTGTGCGGGCAAGCAGTGCATAAATATGGAATCACTGGTGGTTAGCGACATCAAAGAATCAGTCACTGCAAAAGGCGCCAAGACCTTAACCTTCTCGGCACGTTCGGACTCGGGATCACCCATTGACATCCAGACATCGGCGTAAAGCGCGCTCGCATCTTTTGCTGCCGCTTCGGGATCATTTGTTACTTCAATGATCGCGCCAGTTTTCTTGGCGATGGCTTGCGCCTTTGCAACAACTTCGGCGTTCGGCGCCCACTTGCCAGAAGGCGTGGCTGCGACAACGTGTGCACCCATAATTGCACCCATCGTCAGCCACGCGTGCGACATGTTGTTGCCATCTCCGAGATAAACAAATTTACGGCCCGTTACATCGCTGCCAAAAGTTTCGCGGATGGTTAACCAGTCCGCTAACAACTGTGTTGGATGATCATCATCAGTTAGCGCATTTATTACCGGGATAGATGCGTTTGCACCGAGCTCGTCCACATCGGATTGCGCAAATGTACGAATAATTATCGCATCGCAATACCCACTAATTATCTTTGCGGTATCTGCAATTGTTTCTCCGCGACCGAGTTGCAACTCGTCACCTCTAATAAATATTGGAGTTCCACCCAGATGAGTCACAGCCGTTTCTGATGAAAGTCGGGTGCGCGTTGAAGGTTTGGTCATATAAATTGCAACGGTTTTGTGATCTAGAGCATCTTTAGAGCGCAATGGATTCTTGGCAAAGTCAGCTGCGGTAGCAAGGAGCAAATCGATATCAGCGCGCGATAAATCAGCGGTGCGTAGCAAGTCCTTCATCTTCAAATTCTACCTGTAACCACTATCCTTTCGGGTATGGGTATTTTCCGTAAAAACTCTCCTGATTTGGAAGGAGATACCGACCTACTTACCCGTCCAGAATTACAAGAAGATGATGGGGGGCACGATCGCTTCTCCCATTACGTGAAGAAAGAGAAGGTTGTTGAATCCGCCGTAACAGGCAAAGCAGTTCGAGCGCTATGCGGCAAAAAGTGGATTCCATCGCGTGATCCGGAGAAATACCCAATCTGCCCAGCATGTAAAGAAATCTATGACGGCCTCAAAAACAAAACGCCTGACAAATAGAACTTCGCTAACCACTCTTGTGGCGTTGCTCGCCATTTTGTTAACTGTATTTACTTCAAGCCCGGCGAATAGCAACAACCAACCGCGCAAAATTTTAACTGGCTGGATTCCATATTACTCAATGAAGACATCTCTTCCTGCAATTATTAATAACGCTGACCTTATAAAAGAGGTAATGCCTTTCTGGTACACGTTGCGGCATAACTCAAAAACTAAAACAACAACAATCGTAGATCTATACGCTCCAGCTAACCCAAGTGTTCCAATAGCAGGGCCGCTGGAAACAATGCGGGCCGCTGGTTTTCAAATAATTCCGACCATTACCGATGGCACAGCAAAGCTGGTCTTATCAAACTTATTGGCTAGCCCGGCCAATCGCACCAAGATTGCGAAGATAATCTCCGATTTTGTTTTTATAAATAATTTTGACGGAATTGATCTTGATTTTGAAGGATTTGCTTTCGTCGATGGTAGTTCAACTTGGGCGAAAACTGCACCGCTCTGGGCCGCCTTTGTTAAAGAGGTATCTGCACTTTTGCGCGCCAATAACAAATTACTCTCAGTTTCTACTCCGTACAATTTTAATCCTGCTGAAAGACAGAAGGGCTATACCGTTTATGCCTGGCCACAAATAGCGCCACATATTGATCGTCTACGAATTATGACTTACGACTATTCGGTTTCAAAAGTTGGCCCAATTGGCCCACTTGCGTGGACGGAAAAGACAGTTGCATACGCTACTTCCATAGTGCCTGCTTCAAAAGTTTATTTGGGCATCGCTGGTTACGGTCGAGATTGGATAACTAAGGTAGAAGGCGTATGTCCGGCACCTTTTGCCAAAGCAATTAAAGTCGGCTCAAAAGCAGCAACTTTCGTCATGCGAAATGCCGCAGATTTAGCAGCTACTTACAACACAACCCCGGTATTTGATGCAAAAACCGGAGAAGCCACTTTTACTTACAAGAAGAGTTATGAAGGAACCACCGCTGCTGGTCTATCAACCGTTTGTACGGCAACACGTACCGCTTGGTACCAAAATGCGCAGAGCTATAAATTGCGCGCCGAGTTAGTTGCCAAATATAAACTTGGTGGAGTTACCGCCTGGACTTTAGGTATGGAAGATCCAGTTGCGATGGAGTTAATCCGAGAGACTGCGAAAAATATTGCACCAGCAAAGGTAATCAGCGCATTGACATCTGATAAAGCTTCTACGCTCTATGCACGTCCAGTAAATTTGAGCGGTCAGTTAACTTTAGAAGATACCTCACCAGTTGCATCTGTTCCAGTTCGAATAGAAGGAAAGAGCGCTAGCGATGATGTATGGCGCTTGCTAGGAACAGCAACGACTGGTCCCGACGGCAAATTTGTAACTCCAATTTTATTAGGCAAATCAACCAAGATTAAATTGGTGACAGAGGAAACTTGGGATCTTGCCAAATCTTCAAGTAATGAAATCGCGATTCAAGTTGATAGAACGATCTCATTGAGCGCTCCAGCAACCATGAAATCTGCAACACCATTTGCAATCTCTGGAGTAGTCAGGCCAAGAATTGCGGGGGCAACGGTTTCTTTGATGAAGTTCTCTTCAGGTACTTGGAAGAACATGGCAACAGAAATAACCGATGAGCAAGGCGCTTTTGCCTTTGAAATCTCAGGTGAAAAGCGAGCTCTCGTGCGCTATCAAGTCATAGTTGAAGGTGATTTAACTTGGCGGCAGGTGGCTGCGCCAGAGTTCTCTATCATTATCCGGTGATGGTTAAAACCGAGACCCAGATCGAAGAAGAGATTCGTGCAATCTTCTCTGGCGATACTCCTTGGGTAACAATTGTTTGGGATGACCCGGTCAACTTAATGACCTATGTAACTTATGTATTAATGGAGTTATTTGGATATTCCAAAGCAAAGGCGCACGAATTAATGATGAAGGTGCATACCGAAGGTAAAGCTGTGGTTTCAACCGGAAGCCGCGAAGAGATGGAACACGATGTTGCGAGGCTGCACGAATATGGACTCTGGGCAACGTTGCAGCGAGGCGATCAAGCGCTATGAAATCAGAGGGGTTTAGACGTCACGGCAGTAATTCCTATATCGCCGAATTTGCAGAGAACGAACGAGAAATTCTAATCAATTTGGCTGAACAGATTATTGAACTCCTGGCCGAACGTATTGACCACGGACACGAAGATCCACTCGCCGCTATGGTCGGTATAACAACACACGATTCGCCACCAGAAGATGAGGTGCTTCATCGCTTACTGCCAAATGCTTATCAGGATCAAGCTGACTCAGCAGAATTTCGTCGTTACACCGAATCTACTTTGCGCAACAAGAAACAAGCGCATGCCATGGCAATGCGAATGTATTTGAAGAGTGCAGAAGATGGAGTTATAGATTTAGATCACGATGGAGCCAATGCCTGGTTAGGTGCAGTAAACGATATTCGACTAGCTTTGGGTATAAGGCTGAATGTGCAAGAGCGCTCCCAGGATGATTTAGAGTTGCTGGCTCCGGATGACCCACTTCGCGGGGTCTATATCGTCTATGGCTGGCTCGGTTGGCTACAAGAAGGGTTGATTGCAGCCCTGATGGATGATAACTAGTTGGATGAAAGTTAGGATATAACTCTTATGACACTAGTTATCTCGCGCACTTTTGTAGATGCGATAGTCGAGCAATCTCGCGCAGAGTATCCCGACGAATGTTGTGGAGTAATTCTCGGACCAGTTGGATCAGGAAAAGCAGAGCGCCTAAAAGCTATGGTTAATGCAGCGCACTCACCAACTTTTTATGAGTTTGATCCAAAAGATTTACTTGCCTTATATCGAGAGGTGGATGATCGAGATGAAGAGATTGTCGTCATTTATCATTCTCACACCGAAACCGAGGCCTATCCATCTCGCACCGATATTGCCTATGCCAGCGAGCCAGGGGCGCATTATGTGCTGGTCTCTAGCCGCGAAGAGATCGCACCTGCGATTGAATTTCGCTCATATCGCATAATTGATGGGGAAGTAACGGAGGAAGAAGTTTCAATTACCGATTAAGGTATTTCTTCGCCATAATAAAGCCATGAGTATTGAAGTTCGCATCCCCACAATTCTTCGCCCCTTTACTAAAGAGAAGAAGGTGGTCTCAGCTAACGGCGCTGCACTGACAGCCGTGATCAGCGATCTCGATTCCCAATTTCCTGGAATCGGAGAACGCTTATTGGAAAACGGTGCACTCCGTCGCTTTATAAATATTTATATTAATGATGAAGATGTTCGTTTCTTAGGTGGGCTTGATGCACAAGTCAAAGACGGTGATTCTGTAACAATTCTTCCTGCAGTCGCCGGTGGTTAATTTTGGCGCGCTATGACTCACTTGAATCATCGGTAGGCAATACCCCATTAATCGGTCTACCTAGACTTTCTCCAGCACCTAATGTTCGCCTATGGGCGAAAATGGAAGATCGCAATCCAACCGGCTCTATTAAAGATCGCACCGCAATTGCCATGATCAACGCTGCTGAAGCGAACGGTCAGTTAAAACCAGGCGCAACAATCTTGGAACCAACAAGTGGCAACACCGGTATTTCACTTGCGATGGCAGCAAAAGTGCGTGGCTATAAATTAATTTGCGTGATGCCAGAAAATACTTCACCCGAGCGCCGCCAGTTATTGGAGATGTGGGGAGCAGAGATTATTTCTTCTCCTGCAGCAGGTGGTTCTAATGAAGCAGTTCGCGTGGCAAAGGAGTTAGCAGCAAAGAATCCAGAATGGGTTTTTCTCTATCAATATGGAAACCCTGCCAATACTCAAGCGCATTACACCGGTACCGGCCCTGAGATCTTTAAAGATCTTCCAACAATTACCCACTTCGTCGCAGGTCTGGGAACCACTGGAACTTTGATGGGCGCAGGAAGATATCTGCGTGAACAACGACCAGATGTACAAATCATTGCGGCAGAGCCACGTTATGGTGAAGTTGTTTATGGTCTGCGCAATATAGATGAAGGTTTCGTCCCTGAACTATATGACGCATCGGTTCTTACCCGACGTTTCTCGGTTGGCGCAGAAGATTCTGTAAAGCGGGTAAGACAGTTACTTGAAGTAGAAGGTATCTTCGCTGGAATTTCTACAGGTGCGATTTTGCATGCTGCGATCGCGATGGGCGCTGAAGCGATACGAGATAAGAAAGATGCGGATATTGCTTTTATCGTCTGTGATGCGGGCTGGAAGTATCTATCCACTGGGATATACGGAAGTGAAATTGCCGCTGCGACAGAGGGGTTAGACGGCACGCTCTGGGCCTAAATCTCTACTGAATCTCTGTTAAAACTCAAGGTACTCTTGTCTATGTGAGTGATGCACCGATTGGAATATTTGATTCAGGAGTTGGCGGGTTAACTGTTGCTCGTGCAATTCTTGATCAACTTCCAAACGAATCAACTCTTTACATTGGAGACACCGCACGAGGTCCGTATGGTCCGCGCTCGCTCGCTGAAGTTAGAACTTACTCTTTAGAGACTTTAGATTATTTAGTCGAACAAGGTGTAAAAGCTCTTGTGATCGCTTGCAATACCGCCAGCGCTGCGATGTTGCGCGATGCACGTGAGAGATACTCAATTCCGGTAATCGAAGTTATTCAACCTGCGGTTCGACGCGCAGTTGCTGCTACACGTTCTGGTCGAATCGGTGTAATCGGAACTCAAGCAACTATCGACTCTAAAGCATATCTAGATGCTTTTGCCGCAGCGCCCCAATTGAAAATTACCTCAATTGCTTGTCCGCTTTTTGTGGAATATGTAGAGCGCGGGGAGACTTCAGGGGATGCAATCACAAAAATTGCGCGCGAATACTTAGCACCAATGATGGAATCTGATGTCGACACTCTGGTCTTGGGATGTACTCACTATCCACTGCTCACAGGCGTTATTTCCTACGTGATGGGCAACGAGGTTTCCCTGGTATCTAGCGCTGAAGAAACGGCCAAGGATCTATATCGAAATTTAGTTGAGAATTCACTTCTGCGTGCACCGAGCAAAACCCCCGCAACACATAACTTTTTAGCAACTGGTGATTCAGCGGCCTTTGAAGTTCTAGCACGACGATTCTTAGGACCTGAAGTAGGTTCTGTGCAGCACGTATCAAGCCTCAAGTGAAAACTCAGATCAAACCCCTAGTAATAATGGATTGGAAGTAAATGGCACGTATCGACGGAAGAAGAGAAGACCAACTTCGCGAGATTAAAATTACGCGCAAGTGGCTAGATCACGCCGAAGGTTCTGTTTTAGTTGAATTTGGAAAGACTCGCGTGCTCTGCGTCGCTTCATTTACTCCAGGTGTGCCACGTTGGCTGAAGGATTCCGGTAACGGATGGGTTACATCAGAATATGCAATGTTGCCTCGTGCAACCCATACACGTTCAGACCGTGAGAGCGTTAAAGGAAAATTAGGTGGACGTACGCAAGAGATCTCTCGTTTGGTAGGACGTTCTTTGCGCGCCATTGTTGATATGAAAGAGCTCGGAGAAAATACCATCGTAATCGACTGTGATGTTTTGCAAGCAGATGGCGGAACTCGTACTGCGGCTATCACTGGCGCATATGTTGCTTTAGCAGATGCAATTACTTGGGCAAAAGCGCAAGGTCACATCAAAGCAAACTCCAAACCATTGAGCGACTCGGTTGCTGCGGTCTCAGTTGGAATTATAAATGGCGCTCCGATGCTAGATCTTTGTTATGAAGAAGATGTAAGTGCGGATACAGATATGAATGTCGTCTGCAGTGGAGATGGAAGGTTTATTGAGGTTCAGGGAACGGCCGAAGGCGTGCCCTTTGATCGCAATTTACTTAATTCACTGCTTGATTTGGCCGTGGCGGGATGCGTAGAACTTGGAGAAATTCAGAAAGCAGCTCTTGCTAAGTGAGTCCGCATAAATTACTTCTTGCGACTCGCAATAAAGGCAAGATTGAAGAATTCCGTCGCATACTCGATGGTATTGCTGCCGGCAAAATTGATCTTCTCGGGCTTGAGCAGTTTCCTGATTTACACGATGTAGATGAGACAGGATCGACTTTTGAAGAGAATGCTCTTCTAAAAGCTCGCGAAGCGTCATATGCAACCGGGATACCTGCAATTGCCGATGACAGTGGGTTATGTGTTGACTTTTTAAATGGCGCACCGGGAATCTTCTCTGCGCGTTGGGCAGGAAGGCACGGAGACGATAAAGCAAATACTGCAAAAGTTTTGGAATCCTTGAGTGGAGTTCCTGATGAAAAACGCAGCGCGCATTTCACTTGTGTAGCTGCGCTGGTATTACCAGATGGTCGCTCCCACGTTGAAGAAGCACACTTCAAAGGTTGGATTTTGCATAGCCCCATCGGCGATCTCGGTTTTGGCTATGACCCAATCTTTAGACCTGAGGGGCTCCAGATTTCCAGCGCACAAATGAGCGCAGAAGAGAAAGATGCAATAAGCCATCGCGGGAAATCACTCCGCGCTATCGCACCTCATGTCATCAATTTGCTTAACTCCCTAGGCTAAACTTGGCCTATACGAGATCGCTCAATCCTGAAGGAGTTTAAACGTGGCCGTTAAGAAGAAAGCAGCAGCTAAGAAAGTTGCTAAGAAAAAAGTAGTTAAGAAAGCTGTCGCCAAGAAAGCGCCTGCCAAGAAGAAGTCTGCAGCTAAGAAAGCAACCAAGAAAGCGCCAGCTAAGAGAGTTGCTAAGAAAGCGCCTGCAAAGAAGAAGTCTGCAGCGAAGAAGGTAGCTAAGAAAGCAACCAAGAAATCTCCAGCGAAGAAGTCAACTTCAGCGAGCAAAGTTGTTATTCCACCAGTTCCACTGGGTAGGTCAAATAGCTCAACTCGTGTGAATGTAACAACAACTCCTGCGCCAGTTAAACAAGCGCCAGCAAAGCCAAGCACCGCTCCAAAGCAAAGCACTTCACCTCGCGTTTTGATTGCAGCGATGATCGGTATAGCACTTCTTGCAATCGTTGTTATTTCTCGTCCAGCATCGGACTCAGATATCGCAGCACCTGTCGTAACACCTTCGGCAACCGAGTCGGCTGCCCCTGAAGTAACAGAAGAGCCAACTCCTGAAGCAGTTGCTGCAGTAGAAGCGCCGGGTCGCTTCATTGGAAACTGGAAAGATTCCACCAATTCAGTAATGGTGATTACCTGGAGAGCACCCGCTGCAACATCAGGGCTAACTGGATATAAGTTTGAAACTCGCTCCGGAATGGGTGAATGGACAGAGGCAGGAACATTCCCTGCAACGCAACTTTCAGTTGAGTTAACTAAAGGATCAGCCGATGGTTCGACTTCATTCCGAGTCTCATCTGTTTACTCAGATGGACAGATTGCAACTGCGAAGGCATTTGGTTTCGCCGGTCAGTTCGCATAACTAGTTAATTATAGAAATTGCCTCAGCCAATGGCAGGGGCAATTTCTATTTCTAGACCAATTTCTAGACCGGATTTAAACTAGAGATAGTTAGAGATCGCCGCTACGTATGCGCGCGCACCAGTTGGCACTAAGTGAACGCCATCTGGTGCAAAGTATTCAGGGCGTCCTGCTGAAATTTGATCCCATCTGACAAGGTACGCATTTGAATACATAGCGCTGATCTCGCTAATCAATTCATTATTTGCCTCACGCCAAGGGCGTGGGACTGCGGTATTTATGACAATTACCTTGGGCGCTGACTTTACCGCTTCAAAGATCGATATTACTTGTGCACGAGTTAGCGCATTGTTATTGCCAAGATTGAATATAACTGGCGAATTTGCAGCCAGAGGCAAGTCTCTGCGCATGACTTCTAATAGCTCGGGCGCTTGTCGGCCGACTCGAGCATTTATTATTGCTATTGGATGATCAACTTCGAGTAAGTAGCGAATTCCAAGAATTACTGAATCACCGGTAACCCAGATACCAGGTTTGGTTGGTTCAACAATTGGAGCGATTACTGGCTTGTTGGCGTCCTTAAGAACCTGTGCTAACTCTTGGTTCTTATTGTCGGTTCGAACTATTGCACTAACGCTCACCGTTGCTGAAGTAAGCAAGGCTAGAGTTGTGATGAATGCGACGGTAAATTTCTGTTTCTTACGAACTGCCTTAGTTCGATACTTAAGCCCGCTAAACCAGTAGGAAACGGCGCCACTCCGAAATGGAAGTTCCACCAAACGCAGAGAAATGTCGGCCATGGCGAGAACGAGCAAAATTCTTAATGAGAAGAGCGCCCAACCTTCACCAGCTATATCAACTTGTGGGCGCGAGATCTGAAAGATAACCCAGTGCCAAAGATAAATTGCATACGAGCGCTCACCAATCCAAAGCAAAACTTTGTTCCGAAGCAGTGGTGCGAATCTAGATGCCGGATGAACTATTGAAATTAAAATTGCAGTGCCGAATATTCCGGCGAGAGGAAAAGCTATTCTGTATAAAGTTGGATCTGACTCATCAATTAAAGCAAATGTTGCAAGAATTCCAACAAATCCAAATACTCCGATCCCATCTATGAAATCTTGTGCTCGGCGGGAGACCTGCAGGCTAAAGTTTTGTGGGATCCAACTAACGGCTAGAGCTGCGCCAAGGAAAAGTCCGATGCTATGTGTATCTGTTCCGAAATACACGTGGCTGACTGTGGATGTGTTTCCAGCATCTATTTGAAGAGAAACCAACATTAGAGTTATTCCAGATATAGCAGCAATAATTAAGGCGGCGGCAGGAATAACCTTTTTGCCAAAGTACTTTAAAACTAAGAGCAGAATCAGCGGCCAAAGTAGATAAAACTGGGCTTCTACAGCCAGCGACCAGGTGTGCTGCAGCAGCGGGGGTCTTCCACTGCTTTCGAAGTAATCCTGCTCGTTGAAAACCAACCACCAATTCATCCCGCCAAAGATTGAAAATGGTGCGTCTGTTAGAAACTTTTTAGTTGTGTCAGGAGCCCAGATTCCGACCACGATTGAAGTAATTAGAATCAAAAAAATTAGCGGCGGAAGCAGGCGCCGGATTCGCGCCATATAGAAATCTCGCAGATCTAATCCGCCGCGTTCTTGGATGGAATCCAAGAGCAACCTAGTTATTACATATCCGGAGATAACAAAGAAGAGATCAACGCCAAGAAATCCTCCTGGAATCCAAGTTATTCCTAAGTGATAGAGAACAACTGCAATAACTGCAATGGCGCGCAGGCCATCAATGGCAGGGATATATTGGATACCGCGTGAGGTAGCCACTTTAATTACCGACGCTTAGCAGGTTTTTTCTTCGCAACAGCTTTTTTATTTGGCGCGGCAAGAGCTGGTTTGGTGCGTTGACTAACAACTTTCTTGGGGCCAGTGTCGATAACTGAATTATCAGCAGTTAAATTCTCGGTCACGCTCTTATGTAATTCTGCTAAACGAGAATAGGCGCTATCTAAACGAGAGCGGCTCTGCGAAATTGCCTGCTCTGCGGCATCAAGTGATTGGGTTTGAATTCGATATAAACGTTCTGCTTCAGAGATAACACCGCTTAACCATTGGCGATATTCACCGACTTCATTCGTTGCCTCAGCAATAATTCGCTCACCCTCACGGCGAGCGGCCTGTGCCAACGTGGCGACTTCGCGACGTTTTTCATCAAAAATAGATTGCGCCTCGCGCTCGGCGCTGGAAAGTCTTTCAGCAGCCTCAGCCTCAGCTACATTTATATATTTACGGCCACGCGCTTCAGCGCCCGAGAGAATTGACCGCGCTTTTGTTTCTGCGCCTTCTAGGGCATCTTTTACTTGCCGCGCCGCTTCCAAAGTAATTCGCTCTGATGTGGAGAGCGCCTTTGCCTCGCGGCTTTGCGCCGATTTGATCATTGACATGGCGGTTTCAGTCGCCAAGATTTCAAACTCTTCTTTACTCAAAGTTGTTATGTCGCGGCGAGAGCGCAGATCATTTAACTGTGATTCAAGTTCACGGATACGATCAACCGAAGATGGAGCAGCGCTTTCGCTCTCTTTAAATCCGACCCAATTAAGGAAATTCTTCTTCTCAGCCATGGGCCTAGATTAGGGCAAAGTGGCGAACTCTAAAAGTGGGTGATTTATTGGCGGTATATTGCGAAGGAGACTGCTAGATATTGAGAAACCCACGCGGCGAGCACAAAGATATGGAATAGCTCGTGGAATCCGAAGTATTTGGCATTTCGCCCCGGCTTCTTCAGGGCGTAGAAGATCGCTCCAACTGAATATAAAAGGCCTCCGATAATGATTGGGATTAAAACCCAGAATCCGCCTTCTTTGTAGAGCTGTGGCGTGTATACAAGAGCGACCCAGCCGAGAAGCAAATAGTTGGCGACGTATAACCAGCGGGGAGCGTTGATCCAGAAAATGCGAATAGCCACCCCTGCTAAAGCTCCCACCCAGACTACCGCTAAAAGAATTGTTCGATCGTTACCTTGCAATAAGGCAACAGCGAAAGGCGTATACGAGCCGGCAATTAGTAAATTTATATTGGCGTGATCCCAGCGGCGCCAAATCTTCTTCTTTTCGGGTGACCACGGAACCCGATGATAAATTGCAGAGACGCTAAAGAGCATAATTGCGCTGATCGAATAAAGGGCAACTGCAAATTTAAGGGAACTCTTACTTAATATAAATAGTATGAGTGAGGCGATGATTACAACGGGGGTTGCGCCTAGGTGGAACCAACCACGTAATTTAGGTGGCGCTAAAGCAGCTAACTTCTCGCGCTCGCTAACCTCTTTGCTCATACGTCAACTCTACGGGTCAAAGACAGGTCTAGCGCTGGCGGCGGCAGGAGGGAGTATTTATCTAGGGTGATGCCCCAGAATGAGCGTAATTTGTCCGAATATCCCTAAAAAATGTCTAGGAAATACCCCGAGAAGTAGTGCAAATACTTCGCATTAGGTTCACAATATTTATCACTAGGTGAGGTAAATGAGGTTCCTCGAGGATTTCATCGCCTTCATCTGGCTTTAAGGGCCGCCTGGTCCTTAAAGTATTAAGCACCCCACGGAGGCTTATTTAATGTTAACCCTTACAGCCAACCAATGGAACTTGGTCTACAACGTATTCTCGTTTGGACTTGTTTCAATGCTTGCATGCACGATCTACACGCTAGTTTCACAGGCTCGCGTACTGCCTAAGTACCGCAACGCACTCGTAATGTCATCAATGGTTACATTCATTGCTGGCTACCACTACTGGAGAATATTTAACTCATTCTCAGAATCATCTGAAGGAATGGCTGTTAACATCTCTGGAGAGCAGGGTTCATTTAACGAGGCATACCGTTATGTTGACTGGCTTCTAACTGTTCCTCTACTTCTTGTTGAAGTAATTGCGGTGCTTGCACTTGCAAAGGAAGTTTCACGGTCACTTATCGCACGTTTGGTTCCAGCATCAGCTGCAATGATCGCACTTGGCTACCCAGGTGAAATCTCAAACGATCAGAACACACAGATTCTGTACGGTGTTCTCTCAACACTTCCATTCCTATACATTCTCTACGTACTGTATGTAGAGCTTGGCAAGTCACTTGATCGTCAGCCAGAAGGCGTTGCAGCAACCGTAGGTCGCTTGCGTATGCTTCTGATCGCGACATGGGGCGTATACCCAATTGCTTACATCCTAGGTATGGGTGAAGGAATGGCTTCAGCCGATCAGTTCGTTGGCGTTCAGGTTGGTTACACAATCGCTGACGTATTGGCAAAGTGCGTATTCGGTCTAACAATTTTGAAGATCGCACGTATGAAGTCAATGGCAGAAGGCATGAAGGACGATCACTAATCGTCTGATAAATAGTTAAAGTTAAAGGGGCGTCGGGAAACCGGCGCCCCTTTAATATTTGTAGGATAGGGATATGACAGAAGCGAAGATTTCAAAGTACTTATTAAATAATTATCGGATGGCCAGCTATTTGCTGATCGCCATCGGGTTGATCAATATGCGCTATCAAACAGGAAAAGATGGCATCTTTAATAACTCTCTCGCAATAATTATTCCGGGAGTTGTGGTGTTAATTATGACTTTCGTCAAGGGCGCTCATAGCGCTCTGGCGCGACGGGAAGTTATGGTTCTTCTTGCAGTAATTGGTTCTGCGCTAGTGATCTGGGCTGTTACTAATTAATTACTAATCGAACCTCATTTACGAAAAGAGATATCACTCTTCTTCATTGCGGTAATTAAAATTCGAATCGCATTTGGGCCCATTCCGTGCAAATCCTTAATAGCATCCAGTGAATATTTCCTTAAGTCGCTGACTTTATAGAGACCCTCATCAATTAGCGCCCTGCGCGCAGGAGCGCTGAGCCCGATTTCTACCCAAGCACCATCCACTGCGGCATAAGCATCTAAATCAACTTCGCTGTTATTGGCTGAGTAATTTCTCGATTTAGATTTAGCAGCACGCCTCGCCGCCGCTTCACGCATAATTTTGGCTTGCGTCATCTTTATCTTTGCGCGCGATTGTTTAGCCACAATTAAATATTAACCTGCTGGTGCGGGAGGCGGGACTTGAACCCGCACGCCGGAGCACAAGTTCCTAAGACTTGCGTGTCTGCCATTTCACCACTCCCGCTGGAGCGTCACGAGAATATTTCAAAAGCTCACGTGTTGGTCTATAGATTAGAGGTAAGTCCTGCTTATGCAAAATTGCCACTGGGGTAACCTTGCACTGTGAGTTCGCATTCTGATCTTTTAGCAGCCCAAATCCAGGGTGCAATCTCGCGCGCCATTGAGCGCGGAGAGTTGATCGGAGAAGTGCCTGCGGTGATCCCACTGGAGCGTCCTAAAAATCGCGACCATGGAGATTATGCATCTTCGATTGCGCTGCAACTAGCCAAGCCTGCAGGAAAGAGCCCACGCGAAGTCGCTGATCTCCTGAAGAAAGATTTAGAGAGTCTCCCCGAAGTTGCTGCAGTTAATATCGCAGGTCCAGGGTTTATCAACATCACCTTAAATCGCGCTAGCCAAGCAGATTTAGTTCGCACCATATTAACTGCGCAAAGTGGCTACGGACGTGGCAATGTATTGGTTGGCGTGAAGATCAATCTGGAATTTATCAGCGCCAATCCAACTGGACCGCTTCACTTAGGCCACACACGTTGGGCCGCCGTTGGCGATGCGCTGGGCCGTGTACTTAGCGCAGCTGGTGCAACGGTTACGCGCGAATTTTATATCAACGATCGCGGAAATCAGATGGATCTATTTGGGCAATCTGTGCAAGCCGCTGCGTTGGGCCAGGCAATTCCTGAAGATGGATATAAAGGGGATTACATCAAAGATTTAGCAACAGCGGTTGTTTCCCAAAATCCATTAATTATCGATTTACCTGCCGCTGAGAGAGTTATAGCTTTTCGTGAAGCCGCCTACCAACTTCAACTTAAAGATCAGCAACGTGTTTTAGATACCTTCAATACCCATTTTGATATCTGGTTCTCAGAACGCTCTTTGCACGATGGCGGAAGCGTTGAGCATGGACTGGATAAGTTGCGCGCGCAAGGACATGTATTTGAAGTTGACGGCGCAACCTGGCTCCGCACAACTGACTTTGGCGATGATAAAGATCGTGTATTAGTCAAAGCCAATGGCGATCTCACTTATTTCTCATCCGATACCGCGTATTACATAAATAAGCGTGAACGCGGTTTTGATATCTGTATCTATATGCTGGGCGCAGATCATCACGGTTATATCCATCGCCTCAAAGCAACTGCGGCCTGTGCTGGAGATGATCCTGAATACAACATCCATATCTTGATCGGGCAACTGGTAAAGATTATGGAAGGCGGGGAAGAGGTGAAACTATCTAAACGCGCCGGCACAATTATTACTCTAGAAGAGTTAGTGGAAAAAGTTGGAGTCGATGCGGCACGTTACACCTTGATTCGCTATCCAGTTGATACGCCAATGGTGATGGATATAGATATTTTAAAGCGCAACACCAACGAGAATCCGGTTTATTACGTGCAGTATGCGCACGCGCGAATTGCTGCAGTCTTGCGAAATGCCGCAGAGTTAAAGATTCCATCTGGGTTGGCACATTTTGATCCCGCACAACTTAGCCACGACCGCGAGAATGAGCTGCTTGGATCTCTGGCTGAATTTCCAAGAGTTATCGCTAGCGCCGCCGAACTTCGCGAACCCCATCGGGTGGCGCGCTATCTCGAAGAGTTAGCCGGGGTTTATCACGGTTTCTATGCCGATTGCCGCGTGCTTCCCATGGGAGATGAGCCAATTGCGCCATTACATAGCGCCCGGATTAATTTGTGTGCAGCAACTCTGCAAGTACTGAAGAATGGCCTTGACTTACTTGGCGTCAATGCGCCAGAACGGATGTAGACCATGTGGTCGAGAAATATCTCATTCACCAATGGTGAGTTGCACCTGTCCGGAATATCGGCATCCAATTTAGCTAAAGATTTTGGAACGCCAGCTTTCTTTATTGATGAAGCAGATTTTCGCGAACGCGCCATCGGTTGGAATAGCGCTCTCCGAGACGAATTTGGTTCGCATGCCGGCACTGTTTACTACGCAGCAAAGGCTTTTATTTCAGTTGCAGTTGCCCAGTGGATTAAGGATTGTGGAATCGGAATTGATGTCTGTACCGGGGGAGAACTCGCTGTCGCATTAGCCGGTGGAATTGATCCATCCAAGATTGAAGTTCACGGCAATAATAAATCCTTATCAGAGATAGATCGCGCTGTATCTGTGGGCGTTAAAACCATTGTGATGGACTCATTGCACGAGATCGATCGCGTTGCGGCAATGGCACGTAAGTATAAAAAAGTGCAAGGCGTAATGTTGCGTCTGACTCCTGGCATTCAGGCTCATACCCACGAATCTATCTCGACCGCGCACGAAGATGTGAAATTTGGATTCTCTATTGCAAGTGGCGCGGCTTGGGCAGCAGTCGAAGCCACACTTTCTCATCCAGAACTTGAGCTGCGGGGATTTCATTCACATATCGGATCACAGATATTTGGTACCGAGTCCTTCCAACTCGCGGCAGATCGCCTAATCACACTCCTTGCAAAATATCGCGATACTTACGGGAAAGAACTCCCTGAATTAGATTTGGGCGGTGGGTATGGAATTGCCTACCTGCCTGATGATGAAACTTTGGAGCCAGGTGAAGTTATGCCGGCCCTGCGAAGCGCCGTTACCTCCGCCTGTAAAAAACATGGCTTAAGTATTCCAATAATCTCAATTGAGCCAGGCCGTGCAATTGTGGGACCGACCACATTTACTTTGTACGAAGTTGGTACAACTAAAGAAGTTGTTCTCCAAAGCGGTGCAAGTCGTCGGTACATATCAGTCGATGGTGGAATGAGCGACAATATCCGTCCATCTTTATATGACGCGCAATATCACGCCGTAATCGCACAACGCGCATCTTCTGCAAAATCAATATCTTCACGCGTCGTTGGAAAACATTGTGAAACCGGTGACATAGTTATTCGTGATATCTCGCTACCTGCAGATATTGCCCCTGGTGATTTAATTGCGATTCCGGCCACCGGTGCTTATGGACGCAGCATGGCAAGTAATTACAACCATGTGCCCCGCCCCCCTGTTGTTGCAGTAAATAATGGAAAAGCCCGCGTAATTGTCCGTCGCGAAAATGAGGCAGATCTGCTCGCACTTGATGTGAAAGAATAGGCAGATGAGCCCCGCGGATAAGCCTGTACGTATCGGCATGCTCGGCTGCGGCGTGGTCGGCAGCTCTGTCGCACGTCTTTTATTGGCAGATGCCGCTGAACTTTCGACGCGCGCCGGTGTGAAGATTGAGTTGGCACGTATTGCAGTACGCACAATTAAGCCATACGAGGGCATCAACGCTGCGCTATTTACAACTGATCCATTTTCGATAGTCAACGATCCAGAGATTGATTTAGTTATTGAGGTTATCGGCGGAATAGAACCAGCGCGAGAGTTGATAATGACTGCGATTGAAAATCGTAAATCTGTTGTAACCGCAAATAAAGCCCTGCTGGCCAGCCACGGTGCAGAAATGTTTACCGCTGCCTACGCCAAGGGAGAAGATATTTATTACGAAGCATCGGTTGCCGGCGCAATTCCAATTATCCGGCCGATGCGCGATTCGCTTGCTGGTGACTTTGTAACTCGCTTAATGGGTATCGTCAATGGCACAACTAATTACATCTTAACCAAGATGCATGAAGATAATCGCGAATTTGCTGATGTTTTAAAGGAAGCGCAGGCGCTCGGTTATGCCGAAGCTGATCCAACCGCTGATGTTGAAGGATTTGATGCTGCAGCAAAGGCAGCAATTCTATCGGGGCTGGCTTTTCATACTCGTGTGACTGTCGATGATGTTTATCGCGAGGGAATTTCCAAGATAACTCTGGAAGATGTCAATATCGCCAAGTCAATGGATCATGTTATTAAGTTATTGGCGATCGCAGAGTTGACTCCGGCAGATGAAATTTCGGTTCGCGTACATCCTGTGATGTTGCATAAGAGCCATCCCCTTGCTTCGGTTCGCGATGCTTACAACGCAGTATTTGTGGAGGCTGAGTCAGCTGGATCGCTAATGTTTTATGGCCGCGGCGCAGGCGGTGCGCCAACTGCATCTGCAATCTTGGGCGATGTCGTTGCTGTTGCCCGCCATATCGCACTTAACTCAGTTGGCCAACGAGAAACTGATTACGCAGATCGCGATATTGCGCCGATTGAAAGCACAAAAACAAAGTTCTTAATCCGCCTGGAAGTAGCCGATAAAGCAGGTGTTTTAGCGGCGATTGCTACCGTCTTTGCCAAGCACGGTGTTTCAATTCAAACTGTTAACCAAGCCGGTCGCAATAACGATGCGGAAGTAACCATAGTTACTCACCTAGCAACTGAAGGTGAACTTAAAGCAACCGTTGCATCGCTTACTGCTATGGATATGGTCAATAAGATTTCCAGCGTTATCCGTGTTGAAGGAGCGTTACCGGCATGAGTTTATTTAAATCAAAAAAAGCTGGGGCGCATCAATGGCGCGGGGTGATCGAGGAATATCGCGATCGCCTGCCAGTTAGCGCAAAGACCCCTGTTGTAACTTTGCATGAAGGTGGAACTCCTTTAATTTACGCTTGCTATCTCTCTGAACTTCTGGAAAATGAAGTCTGGTTAAAGTTTGAGGGCACCAACCCAACAGGTTCATTTAAAGATCGCGGAATGACTATGGCGATATCTAAAGCCGCTGAAGATGGCGCAAAAGCGGTTATCTGTGCATCAACTGGAAACACCTCAGCCAGCGCTGCAGCATATGCAACTAAAGCAGGAATGATTTCTGCTGTTCTAATTCCTGCTGGAAAGATCGCAACTGGAAAGCTAGCCCAAGCGGTAATTCACGGCGCACAAATTTTGCAGGTTGCTGGAAACTTTGATGACTGTTTAACGCTGGCGCGGGAACTTTCTGAAAATTATCCAGTTGCATTAGTTAACTCGGTAAATCCCTACCGCATCGAAGGCCAGAAGACCGCCGCCTTTGAAGTAATCGATATGTTGGGTTTTGCTCCCGATATCCACGCGCTTCCAGTTGGTAACGCTGGAAATATCACTGCATATTGGAAGGGTTACAACGAGTATCGTAAAGATGGAATCTCTAAATCACTTCCACAGATGTATGGCTTCCAAGCTGCCGGCGCTGCACCACTTGTAAAAGGAAAGCCAGTTCTAAAACCTGAAACAATTGCAACAGCGATCCGTATCGGAAATCCGGCATCTTGGGACCAGGCGATTGAAGCCCGCGATAAATCTGGCGGGGTAATTGACTCAGTCACAGATAAAGAAATCTTGGCCGCTTACGCCATAGTTGCAGGCAAAGAAGGCGTATTTGTTGAACCTTCTTCGGCAGCTGGTATTGCAGGATTAATCAAATATAAGAAGGCGGGCAAATTGCCTAAGGGCAAGAAGATCGTCATAACAGTTACCGGACACGGGTTGAAAGATATTTCTTGGGCTCTAGAAAAATTCGCTAAGCCTAAAGTTGTAAAAGTTAACGCAGCTGTTGCCGCAAAGGCGTTGGGTCTAAAGTAATCGCTATGGCAAAACCGACTTTCAAAGCCAATCCAATTCAGGTTCAAGTACCGGCGACAAGTGCCAATTTAGGCCCAGGTTTTGATTCATTTGGTTTAGCACTTGGCATGCATGATCGATATGTTGCACAGATTTTAGATGATGCTGGTCTGGATATTGATGTGACTGGTGAAGGTGCGGATGAGCTCCCACGTAACGATAAGAACTTGCTTGTCAAAGCGATGTATAAAGGATTTGATTTTCTTGGTGGTAAACCAAAAGGTGTAGCAGTTCGCGCCTTAAATGTAATTCCACACGGTCGCGGACTTGGCTCTTCGGCGAGTGCAATCGTTGGTGGCTTATCGCTAGCGCGCGCTCTTGTTTTAACAGGCAGCGATAAAATGAGCGATGAAAAGTTATTGCAACTGGCAACCGAGATGGAAGGCCACCCCGATAATGTCGCAGCCGCTCTTTACGGGAATGCAGTTGTCGCTTGGCAAGAAGATCAACATGGCAAGAGCGTTGCACAAGCGATCTCGCTGAGCGTTGATACTCGTATCC
>JBIJCP010000067.1:0-6602 GCA_044344635.1 Candidatus Planktophila sp.
ATTCTTAAAGATCAGCCGGTGATGAGAGTGTGCCGCGAATTGCGGTCGCTGCAGCAACTAGTGGACTTACCAAGTGGGTTCTTCCACCTTTACCTTGGCGTCCCTCAAAATTTCTATTGGAGGTTGATGCTGAACGTTCGCCAACGCTTAGTTGATCTGGGTTCATTCCCAGACACATAGAACAACCTGCATTTCGCCATTCTGCGCCAGCATCGATAAAGACTTTATCTAAGCCTTCTTTCATCGCTTGTTGGCGAACGCGTTCTGAACCTGGCACAACCAACATGCGAAGTGATGAGGCAATTTTCTTACCTTCTAAAATTGAAGCTGCAGCGCGCAGATCCTCAATACGCCCATTTGTGCAAGAGCCTAAGAAGACAGTATCAATGGCTATCTTTTTAAGTGGAGTGCCTGCAGTTAGCCCCATGTACTCCAGCGCGCGTTCTGCGGCGCCCCGTGCTTCGGTATCTTCAATATCTGCTGGATTTGGGACCGATGCGTTAAGCGGTAAACCTTGCCCTGGGTTGGTTCCCCAAGTTACAAATGGCTCCAAGCCATCTGCATTGAGCGTTATCTCAAGATCAAACTTGGCATCGCTATCTGAAAAGAGCGTCTGCCAATAACTCTGCGCTGCTGCAAAATCTTCTGGGGCATGCGGCTTACCCTTAATGTAATCAAAGGTCTTCTGATCCGGTGCGATAAGCCCGGCGCGCGCGCCCGCTTCAATCGACATATTGCAGACTGTCATGCGGCCTTCCATTGAAAGATCGCGAATAGCCGAACCGCGATATTCAATGATGTATCCCTGGCCGCCGCCAGTACCGATCTGGGCGATGATTGCCAAGATAATATCTTTTGCAGTTACACCAGTCTTGAGCTTGCCTTCAACATTTATCGCCATCATCTTTGGTCGTGTTGATGGCAAGGTCTGAGTGGCGAGAACGTGTTCTACTTCAGAAGTACCGATTCCGAACGCGATTGCACCAAATGCACCGTGTGTTGAAGTATGTGAATCTCCACAAACAATAGTCATCCCGGGTTGGGTAATTCCTAGCTGTGGCCCAACAACGTGGACGACGCCTTGATCAGCATCTCCAAGTGAATGCAGACGGATTCCAAATTCCTTGGCATTGTTGCGCAAGGTATCGATTTGCAACTTTGAAACAGGGTCAGCGATCGGTTTTAAAATATCTAAAGTAGGTGTGTTGTGATCTTCAGTAGCAATCGTTAAATCTGGGCGGCGCACCTTGCGACCGGCAAGACGCAGGCCATCAAATGCTTGCGCACTAGTTACTTCGTGAATTAGTTGTAAGTCGATGTAAAGAAGATCTGGCTCTCCCGCTGCTGAGCGAACAATGTGGTCAGCCCAAATCTTCTCTGCCAGTGTTTTACCCATATTCAATGGTCCCTTTTCAATCTCTTGCATCTCATTAGTTGGGATGCTAATCTCGCTGAGTGGATAAGAAGAATAGCGGAGTTGGCGTATTAGATAAAGCGGTAACCATTTTGGGAACCCTGGAATCCGGCCCGCACTCACTTGCCGAACTCGTCGCCGCAACTGGGATTGCCCGTCCCACCGCCCATCGCCTAGCCGTTGCGCTCGAACATCACCGCTTAGTCACTCGTGATCTGCAGGGCCGTTTTGTGCTCGGTCAGCGCTCTGGCGAACTCGCTGCGGCTGCGGGCGAGGATCGCTTACTCGCCGCTGCCGCCCCAGCACTGGCCGCTCTGCGCGATGCCACCGGTGAATCGGCGCAGTTATACCGTCGCCAAGGTGATATCCGTATCTGCGTCGCTGTTGCCGAACGTTTATCTGGGCTACGCGATTCAGTCCCGGTCGGTGCATCGCTGACAATGCAGGCAGGTTCTGCTGCGCAAATTTTATTGGCTTGGGAAGATTCAGAGAAGATTCATCGTGGAGTAAAGAACGCGCGTTTTACTGCAGCGCATTTAGCAGCAGATCGTCGCCGCGGTTGGGCGCAATCAGTTGGTGAACGTGAAGCTGGAGTTGCCTCCGTTAGCGCACCAGTTAAAGGTCCGAACGGAAAAGTCATCGCCGCTGTCTCAATCTCAGGACCGATCGAAAGGCTAGGTCGCCAACCAGGTCGCGTACACGCCGCCGCAGTTGTTGCAACAGCCGCGCGCTTAACCGATTATCTGGCGAAGAGTTAGCTATTTAATAAATCAAGTTCCTTTAAAACTTGAGAGATAACTCCAAAGCCAAAACCTTTTCGCTGCAGCAAGGATTGAATTCTGCGGATCTGTACCTCAGGTTCCAGCCGTGACATGGTGTTATATTTTTTAAAGGCTAAATCAAAGGCGCTGCGGTACTCGCTATCGTCATCGATCTCATCGAGCGCTTCATCGATCGCACTCTGCATTACGCCTTTTTGTCGGAGTTCCCCCGCAATAATGCGCTTGGAGATTTTCTTATGGTTATGGCGTGATTGTGCCCAGGCTTTAGCGAACTCTTCATCGTTGACGAGTCCGGCTTCTTGTAAACGAAAGATGATCGCTTGCGCAACATCATCTTCAATGCCCCGGGTTTTAAGGTGAGCGAGAAGCTCGCCCTTACTTTTCGCACGTGTAATCAGAGCATTTAACGCAATGGTGTGTGCTACTTCGTAAGGGTCGGAGCTTTCGCCACCGTTCCTAGATTGCCTAGGAACCTTTACAAATTCCAGGCTAATTAGAAATCAACCTCTGCTGCTGCCTCATCGATCGCAGCAACGAGCTCGGCATCGACTTCGATTGGCACAAAGTGGGCGCGAATCTTTGACTCGATCTCATTAGCTAGATCTGGATTATCGATTAGGAAGGCGCGTGAATTCTCTTTGCCCTGTCCTAATTGATCTGCTTCGTATGTATACCAAGCTCCAGCCTTCTTCACGACGCCGATTTCAACGCCAAGGTCAATGAGTGAGCCTTCGCGTGAAATACCTGTGCCGTAGATGATGTCGAATTCTGCTTGCTTAAATGGTGGGGCCATCTTGTTCTTAACAACTTTAACTCTTGTGCGGTTACCGACTGATTCGGTGCCATCTTTCAGAGTTTCAATGCGGCGGATATCGAGGCGAACTGAAGCGTAGAACTTAAGCGCTTTTCCACCTGTAGTTGTTTCAGGAGAACCGAAGAAGACACCGATCTTTTCACGGAGCTGGTTGATAAAGATTGCAGTTGTCTTTGATTGGTGCAGCGCACCAGTGATCTTGCGCAAGGCTTGTGACATAAGGCGCGCTTGCAAGCCCATATGTGAATCTCCCATTTCGCCTTCAATTTCAGCGCGAGGAACGAGAGCGGCAACTGAGTCAACAACAACGAGATCAAGCGCACCGGAACGGATCAACATATCCATGATCTCAAGTGCTTGCTCGCCAGTATCTGGTTGTGAGACTAGAAGGGCATCGATATCAACGCCAAGTTTCTTTGCATACTCTGCATCGAATGCATGCTCGGCATCGATAAATGCGCAGATACCGCCAGCTTTCTGTGCATTTGCAATTGCGTGCAAGGTAAGCGTTGTCTTACCGGAGCTTTCTGGTCCGTAGATTTCTACGATACGTCCACGTGGCAATCCGCCGATACCAAGTGCGATATCAAGTGCGATTGAGCCAGTTGGGATAACTTCAATGATCGCGTTTTGACGATCAGACATCTTCATTACTGAGCCTTTTCCAAATTGACGTTCAATCTGGGCGAGCGCGGTATCGAGCGCCTTCTGGCGATCAGATGTATTTTTCTCTTCGGCTTTATTTGCTTTTTCAGCAGCCACGTTTTACTCCTTTAGATAAGAACGTCTATGCCTATGCCTTCACATATACATATTCGTTGGTAGTCGGCCCAGAAGGTACGGTGGACCACCGACGGCCTACGAGGCTTATAGAGAGCCTGTGGGCGGAGGATGGAACCGCTCTGGTTGTGCAGGGATAACTTTATCCGAACATCTGTTCGAAAGGTAGCAGGATGTACCGACAACGCCTTTAGGCGTGTCGCAAAGAAAGGGACATAAGCCTTTAGGCGTGTCGCGTGGGAAGATTCGAAGCGTGTTGATCCTGCTGCCACCTTCTGAGAAGAAGAACCCAACCAGTAAACCGACGCCTGCGATCAACGTCTATACCGGCGTTCTCTACCAGGCGCTGGATTGGGCGAGCCTTTCCGTCTCTGCCAAGAAGCGGGGCGCGAGCGCTGTCGTGATTATCTCCGCCAAGTACGGTGCCATACGACCAGATCAACTGATAGAAAGCTACAAGGAGAAGATCGATAACGGCGCCATGCGCGCTCCAGTAGCTGCTGTCTTAGATCCAATCAAGAGTTCGCTTATTGTCGATTGCCGTTCTTCGACCTATAAAACGGTCTGGCACTCCCCCGTAGATAAGACCGTAGAGGTGCAAGTATCTACGGTGGTCGATGGCGTGCGCAAAGTTGTTACGCATATGTCGAAGAAGACGCGTGGTGAAATCACACGTTGGCTCTTACAATCTCGTTCAATGCCAAAGACTCCTGAAGATTTATATGCCATCGTCTCTGAGAAATACCCTTGTGCGCTAACTCCAAGTGATGGAACATCCCCTTGGGTACTTGAGGTAATCGCGATTTAGAGGCTGGCGTTTACTTACTAATTTCGCGCTAAATATCCCCAAGCCAGGCTGGCGGCAACTGCTACCCAGATTTGATAGGGAACGAGTAAGAGCCCCATTGCAAGTGATGCTCTAAAGGTTAGAAAAAGCACAGGAAGTGTCAGAAGCGCAGTTGATGTTAAGGCTATCGATGCGTATAGGAAATTGTGCGGAACATAGAATTGATAAGCCCAAATCAGAGCTGCGAGAACGCTTAATCCAAAGAAGGCAAGCCAAGTTATATTTTCAAATCGCGTTAAAGATTTTGATACTTGATATGAGGCTATTCCGAGAACTATAAAGTTGTAAGGCCAGATCAATCCAAAAATAGCGCTGGGTGGCTGCCAAGGTGGACGATTGAGCGAGGCATACCAACCGGGTGAGGAAGAGACCCAGATTCCTGAACCGAAGGCATAGATAAAGACAAAGAGAATTCCAATTGCGGCGGCGATTACCTTGAAATCCACAGTATCAACCTAGCGGAAGTTGCTGGTACGTAGGTTATTTAAAGCTTATGTAGCTTGAGTTTGATCCCGATCCAGCTTCCAATAAATACAGTTGCGAAGAAGACCCAGCCAGATAGCGCAAAAGATTGAGTGCCTGATAGCAGTACGCCAACGGTGCAGCCGAGGGCGATCATGGAACTCCACCCCAGAAGTACGCCGCCAAAGAGAGCAGTTAAGCCATTGCGCAATGTGATCTGCTGAAATTTAAAGCGATTTCCGGTTAGCGCAGCGGCAAAAGAGGCGAGCACAATTCCCAGAATTAGCCATCCGTTGTTAACGATCGCAGTCGAGACGATCGCAACACATCCAGCCATAAGATCAAGGCCATCTAGGTTTTCAGGAATCCAACTCTTGCCCTCAAAGTAAGTACGTGATGTTGTACTTATCTGGCGAGTTACGCCAAGAGGTTCGATGCGAAGATATGCAAAGGTGCCGATTACGCCGAATATTGCGCCAGTGGTTAGCGGTCGCCAGCGATTTATAAAGAGCGATTGGCGCAGCGTGGCTAGAGATAATCGCTCCGGAACTGGATTTGCGATCGGAGTTGAATTCTTTCCCCACTTAATCGCGATTATCGCAATTACAGAGAGCACAATAAGCGTTAGCAGAAGCGCGCCGCCATAACCTAATTTATGTGGGAGCCAACTAGAAGACGCTGTGCTAATTGACTTTGAATATAGAATATTCCAACTCTTAAAGCCGAGACCGAAACCAATTAGCGATCCCAAGAGTGCAGGATAAGCACGAAGTGAACCCTGCCCAATGCGATACAAATGTCCACTGATACACGCGCCCGATAGCGCCATACCAAATCCGAAGGCCAACCCCGCAACTACTAAAGCTAGGCTAACTGGGCCAATATGTGCACCGGGTGGAACTCGCTCAGAATTAGTGTCAGGTAAAAACTGTCCAAAGATGATTGCGTATCCAATGGCCCCTACCGCGATAGCGCTGAGGATAGATAGAAAAGGAGTTGTATCTCTATCTTCTACTGCGTCACGGAAGATACAGAAGAAGCAGAATCTTCCGCGTTCAAATGCAATACCTAGCGCGCTACCAATTAATAGTGAAAGGGCGGCATTTACTCCTGCGCCTTCTTTTCCACTTAGAAAATATGCCGTGGCAAGTAACAAGATAACGATCGCACCTGCTGCGGTGGTACGGAGCGTGTCTGCTCTGCTCCAGATAGAAGCCTCAACAGAGGTTCCGCCTATAGCGGAACCTCTGCCAAAGTTAGTATCTGTATTAATCAGGAAGCTCCCCAAATTGTGCCAGCTGGGTTGCTGATTGGGTTACCGACGCTATTGCCATACTCAGTCCAAGAACCGTCATAGTTCTTAACTTCATACCCCAGAATTTCACTGAGAACGAACCAGGTAAGCGATGAGCGCTCACCTATACGGCAATAGGTGATGATCGTTTTCTTTCCATCGATTCCCTTGTCAGCATAAAGCTTCTTTAATTCAGCGACAGTTTTGAA
>JBIJCP010000015.1:0-13437 GCA_044344635.1 Candidatus Planktophila sp.
TGCCATCAGCATTTACATTTAGACCCCAAGGCACATTAACTGCACCAGGGATATGTCCTGCACGGACCGCTAACTCTTGAAAACCAGCCGGTGCGAAAATCTTTCCACTGTATTCATCAGCGGAACGAATATCGACCATATCAACGCTTCCCTTTTTACGAACTGCCGGGATGACATCTCGATTTAGCGATGCACGAATACTTCTATCGGCTTTTGTGGCTGAGAAGTTTCCCGCGGTTGGAGATGGAACGATAGTTGTAAAACCACGGCCATCTTTCTCCCACTTAACTCGTCCGCCATCTAGCAGGCGCACATCTTGGATTCCGTAGGTATTGAAGATCCAAGCACCCCATGCGGCAAACCAATTGTTCTTATCGCCGTAAAGAACTACCGTCGAATCTTTGTTGATACCCGCTGCACGCGCTAGCTTCTGGAATCTTGGAGCTGCCACGATATCGCGATTTACAACTTCAACGAGATCTGTGTACCAATTGAACTTCACTGCATTCTTAATGTGGCCACGTTCATACAAGCCAGATTCAGTGCTTACTTCGATGATCTTCACATCAGGATTATCTAGATTCTTTTCTAGCCAATCAGCTTGAACTACTGCGCGCGCCAAGTTCTTTGGTGCGGCACTGGCAGGTGCTACTGATAGGCCAGTTACTAGCGCAAGACTGATTAGCGCTGTGATAAATACATTTGTACGTAAAACTGCATCTCTTGACATATTGCTCTCCCTAGAAATTACATAAATTGATTTAGATTGATTGGTTTAAAGCGACTTAATTAAGATAAAAAATAGGTACTGCGGCTGTGTGAAAAATCAGCAGGCAGATGTGTTTACGCGACAAAAATCAATTACGCGGCGCTTGGTAAACATAGGCTGAAACATAAAGGCTCAAGAGCTCACTTGCAACACGCTAATTACTTGCAGGTGCTGTTTAACGGTATTTAGAAGTTTCATTTGGGTATGCAGCGCATACAGCGCGCCATATATCACTTGGTTCTACACCTAATTGCAGGGATTCATCAACGCTCTTACTACCTAATTCAGTAAGTGCAATGTCTTTGCAGAAAGAAGGCGACCAATCCGAGCCGAAAGATAGCGTCAAGCGTTCGCGAAGATCAGAGATGCGCATTTAATTACATTTTAAATGGCTAAAAGAGGGTGCGATCAACGAGAAGTTCTGCTTGTTCCCGCGACTGTTTTGCACTTAAAGGCTGCATTACTTGCCCAATCAACCAGCGCATCGCGATACCGGTTCCGGGCTCTGACTTGGTAGCGCCATAAAGACAACGCGCAATCTCTAAATAAAGTGGGTGATCAGCGTGCGCCAAAAGGCTCGTTAAGGTGCCTTGATCATGGACGCGCATTGCAGCTAGCGCTAAATCTGCCGAAATATAGAGCGATAGCGCTTCCAGGGCATCAGCAGGGGTTCCGGCTTTATTGGCTAACGCCACCATGTGTTCTACTTCGGCAGTAATGAGCGCCGAGATAACTGCGTTCTTATCCCTGTAGTGATTGTACAAAGTTGCACGAGATACTTCAGATTCATCAGCAATTTCAATCATGGAAATATTTGAGAGACCAAATTGAGAGATTAAAGATTTGGTTCCTTCGAGAATAGCGCTCTCTGTTCGGCGATGTGTTGCGCCTTGAGTTGCGTACTTAGGCTGCGTCGACAACGGACAACTTCGCGCTCTCGAGAACTTTAAGTTCAGTTGAGACGTTTGCGATCACTGTGGAAAGTGTTAAACCTAGCGCTTCGCAGATTGCATTAAGAAGTTCAGATGATGCCTCTTTTTGGCCACGTTCTACTTCTGAAAGATAACCAAGTGAGACTCGTGCTTCGCGGGCTACATCGCGCAAGGTGCGTGACTGTTCCGTACGGGCAGAACGAAGGGTCTGACCGACTGCAGTGCGAAGTAGCGCCATAGCGGTGATCCCTTCTCTAGTTTAGTTCTTATCGCGTTGTCTAAGGATACGCGCAAATGAGGCGATCGCGCTTGCCACAGTGGCGTTTCGCACAACTTCACGCTCTCCAGAGAGCGAAAGTTCTATAACTTGCACTACCGGGCCAACAAAAGCCACAAAGACCCGGCCCGCATCAGAGCCATCAGCTGGGCCCGGACCGGCCACTCCAGTTGTTGCAATCGCCCAATTGGAGCCGAAAGATTTGTTAGCGCCTTCTGCCATTTCAATTGCAACTTCTTCGCTAACTACTGAATGATCCTTAATCGAAGAAGCGGAAACGCTTAAATGTGAACTCTTTACTTCGGGGCGGTACGCAGTTATCGATCCGAGAAAAACATCAGATGCCCCCGGAACCATAGTTAGCGCCTGGCTTAGCCCTCCGGCAGTTAAAGATTCAGCGGTAGAAAGAGTCTCACCGCGCGCGCGTAATGAATCATGGATATCAGAGATTAACGCGATGATCTCATTTGTTAGCGCCACAAAAAATCCAATCAACTCTGAGGTCTAAAGGCAGACCGTACATAGTAAGCACCAGTTAATAGAGTAAGCGCTATAGCAACATACATAAATCCATCACGAAACCAATATAGATCTGGATTTAGCGGCAACACATAAAAGCCGGTCCCAAATCCCTGGAAGGTTGCCTTGATCTTTCCCCCTTTATTTGCCGGAATTACGCCACGCTTTACAATCGCTAATCTAAATATAGTTATTCCAATTTCGCGCGCCAAGATAACAATCGTTATCCACCAAGGCATGCGATCTAGAATCGATAGACAGATCATCGCGGTACCCACCATAGCTTTATCAGCGACAGGATCGAGAAACTTTCCTAACTCAGTTATCTGATGTCGACTGCGGGCTAACTTTCCATCAACGATATCGGTTAGACCCAAGATAAAAAATATCCACCAAGAGATAATCTGCCAGTTGTAATCATCCCCACCATTCATAAATAAGGCGATTGCTCCAAAAGGAATTAGCAGTAACCGACCTATCGTTAACGAATTCGGGGTTATAAAGGCGGGAAGATTCATATAGCGCGCGCCACCAAATCTGCACCCATCGAATCAACTACCACCGCATCAATGTACTGACCGACTTCGAAATTGGTATCTATAAAGGAGGTTGTTCCATCAACTTCTGGACCTTGGTGGGCGGCGCGACCTTCTTGGAGTTCTTTATCCTCAATTAAAACGCGAACACTTTCGCCTATTCGTGCCGCGGCGCGAATCGAGACCATTTCATCAGCCAGAGACGATAGTGATTCAACTCTTTGGTGGATTACATCTTCATCGACCTTTTCGGCTAACCCTAACGCTTCGGTGTTATCTTCATCTGAGTAACCAAAGATTCCTATCGCATCTAACTTTGCTGCGCCAATAAAATCAGCGAGCTCATCAAAATCTGCTTGCGTCTCCCCGGGAAAACCGACTATAAAGTTGGAGCGAATACCGGCCTCCGGTGATAAGGCGCGGATTTGAGTGATTAAATGTAAGAATTTTTCAGAGTCACCGAAGCGACGCATTCGACGCAGAACAGTTGGGCTGGTGTGCTGGAATGAGAGATCAAAGTAAGGAGCAACCTTCTCTGTCTCGACCATCGCTTGTAGCAACGATGGGCGCATTTCTGCGGGTTGCAGATACGAAAGCCTTACTCTCTCCACTGAATCAATTGCGGCGAATTCTGGCAGAATCTTCTCCATCAACTTTAGATCACCCAGATCTTTGCCATATGAGGTTGTATTTTCACTCACCAAGAAGAGTTCACTGACCCCGTTTTGGGCGAGCCATCTACCTTCCTCAATAATTTCGGTTGGTTTGCGAGAAATAAATGAACCTCTGAAATATGGAATCGCGCAGAATGAACAACGCCGATCACACCCAGATGCGATCTTAAGTGGCGCCCAAGGCGCGTTTCCAAGGCGCTTACGAAATAACGAACCCCCTGCGCCAAGTGAAGATGCGTAGGATTCATTGATAGCTTCTTGACGTGCCGCCGGGCGATCAGCCGGAGCAATTGGCAAGAGCGAGCGACGATCGCGCGGAACATGCGGAGTATGTGAATTTCCAGAAACTATCGATTGCAGGCGAGCAGAAATATCCTGGTAATCATCAAAGCCAAGAATGCCATCTGCTTCAGGAAGCGCTTTCGCTAGCTCTTGCCCGTAACGCTCTGCCATGCAGCCCACCGCCACAACTGCGCGGGTTTTTCCGTGGCCCTTAAGCGAATTCGCCTCAAGGAGTGCATCAATCGAATCTTTCTTCGCCGACTCGATAAAGCCGCAGGTGTTTACGAGTGCAACTTCTGCGGATTCAACATCTGAAACTAAAGTCCAACCATCTGCTGCTAGACGACCTGCTAGCTCTTCGGAGTCGACTTCATTGCGGGCACAGCCCATGGTGACAATGGCAACGGTCCGACTCATTTGTCAGATGGTACAGCGTTGCCGGCTACTTCGATCTGAAAGTCTTGCGAATCTCTTCGTTACGATCGCCAAGTGGGGCAATTTTCTCACCATTTAAGGTTAAATCTAAATCTCCAGCATTACTCAAATAGATGCTGATTGCATTAGGAGCGTTAAAGCTCTTGGTTTCTCCCTGAAACAGCGGCCCCTTATATAAACTCTTTCCACCCACGACAACATCAATATTGGAATTACCCCGCGTTGCCGAAATCGAAAGCGTTAATTCTCCTGAAATAGCTGGGACATCATCGCTCTCCTGCGTAGAAGTAACCGCAGGGGAAGGTGCGCTAGCGGTGGCAGAAGGCGTCGCCACTGCGACGCTATTGGAGGTGACGGAGGTATTTGAATTTGAAATAATGATTTGCCCAACCGCAACCGCGGCTAGTACAACAATAGAAGCGATAGCTAGAGACTTCCACGAGATGGACTTACGTTCAGTTGGAATTCTCGTAACATTGTTCTCAACCAACATATCGTGAATTTTGCGGTTTTCGGATGAATGTTCATTATTGTAAAGATCAATCAAAGTCTGAGGATCGACTGAAATAATTGGCGCAATATTTCTTAAATGTCCGCGTGCGTATGTATCTCCACCGCAATGCACGAAATTATTTTTTTCAATTTCTCTTAGCAATCCTGCGCGGATGCTGGTGCGTTCGGCGAGTTCGTCTATGCTCAGGCCCGCGCTTTCGCGCGCACCTTGTAAGAACTCACCTAGCGACATTTCAACCTGCAATTCTTTACATAACAACTCTCTATGAAGGATGTAAGTCTAGAGCGGCTATCACCCTGTGCCTAGCCATTAGGGTGAGCAGAATTCAATATCACCCCAAGGACTAGTCCCCTATTTGGTTAACACCTGATGAACTCAGTAATCGCGCAATGTCGCAAGCACAGAATCTAGCTCGTCTGGCTTGACCATAACTACCCGCGCCTTGGAACCCTCTGACGGCCCCACGATTCCACGAGACTCCATTAAATCCATCAGCCGTCCTGCTTTAGCAAATCCGACTCGCAACTTACGTTGCAACATAGAAGTTGAACCAAACTGAGTTCCGACTACAAGTTCAACTGCTTGCAGAAGCAGATCTAAATCATCACCTATATCTTTATCGACGAGCTTATTAGTTTGGTGAGCCACGGTGACATCTTCACGATAACGCGGCGATAGTTGTTTCTTAATGTGATTTGTTACCGCTTCGATTTCACGTTCTGATACATAAGCGCCTTGAATTCGGATCGCGCGCGATGCGCCCATAGGGATAAATAAACCATCTCCTTGCCCAACTAACTTCTCTGCTCCAGGACTATCTAAAATAACGCGACTATCCGCCAATGAACTTGTTGCAAAAGATAGTCGTGACGGAACGTTGGCTTTGATTAAGCCAGTTACAACATCTACTGATGGACGTTGCGTGGCAAGTACAAGGTGGATACCCGCAGAGCGAGCTAATTGAGTTATTCTCACAACTGATTCTTCAACTTCGCGTGCTGCAACCATCATCAAATCTGCTAGCTCATCGATTATCACCAAGAGATATGGATAAGGCTCAACGACTCGATCACTTCCGGGAGGTGCAATCACCTTGCCGGCCCGAACAGCCTTATTGAAATCATCGATATGCCTAAATCCAAATGTAGATAGATCTTCGTATCGCAGATCCATCTCACGAACCACCCAAGTAAGTGCATCGGCAGCCTTCTTTGGATTTGTAATAATCGGGGTAATTAAATGCGGAATACCCTCGTAGGCAGTTAATTCAACGCGCTTAGGGTCTATCAGGACTAAGCGCACATCATCTGGTGTGGCTCGCATTAATATTGAAGTGATCATTGCGTTGATCATTGAAGACTTACCTGCACCAGTCGCCCCCGCTACAAGTAAATGTGGCATCTTAGCTAGGTTGGCACAGACGAAATTGCCTTCGACATCTTTGCCAAGTGCTACCAACATCGGGTGATGATCCTGCCCAGCAACGGTTGAGCGCATAACATCGCCTAAAGCAACGATTTCACGATCCGCATTAGGTATCTCAATTCCAACTGCAGATTTTCCTGGGATTGGTGAGAGTATTCGAACATCGCTACTTGCAACGGCATAGGAAATATTCTTAGCAAGGGCTGTAATGCGTTCGACTTTAACAGCGTTGCCTAACTCGACTTCGTAGCGAGTAACGGTCGGCCCCCGCATAAAACCGGTTACTTGTGCATCGATTTCAAATTGGGCAAACACTTCTGTGAGGGCTGCTACAACAGTGTCGTTGGCCTTTGACTTTGCCTTCGCGGCCGGGCCAGTGCGGAGTAAATCTTGTGGTGGCAGAGAATAATGAGAGTCTGCTGTTAGCAGTAGTTGTTCAGGTCGTTTCGCAGTCGCAGCAGTTGAGGTAGCGGCTGGTGCCTGAACTTGGCGCGGGACTTCGACGGTAAACTCTTCATCGAATTCTTCTTCATCTAATTCTTCTTCAGCCACCTCATCGGCGTGGTGGTTCCAGGCAACTACTGGGGTTTCGAAGGGTGGGGTATCAGAAATTTCAAATCTCGCTTCATCACGTTGTGGGCGTTTTGCCCAGATCCAGATAAAGGTATTTTTGATTCTAATAAATAGCGATGAAAATGGAGTCGCCGTTGTTACTAGAACTCCAAAGATAAAGAGTGCAACCAGTAATGGGTATGCCAGCATTGAGGTCATCAAACGTTCTAGCGGCATAGAAACGGCGTAGCCTAACCAGCCACCACCATTGCGCATGGCGAGCGTTCCGGTGGGATTTATCGCTCCCAGCGAGCCGTTGAAGAGATGTGCTAAACCAGTAGCGCTAAAAATCAGCGTAACAATTCCAACAACTATGCGAGATGTATTTTTCTTCTCATCAGGTGATCGGAATAAGCGAATTGCAAAGTAGATTATTACAACAGGTGCGAAGAAACCGATTTGTCCAAAAGCGCCGTAAATAACCGCGTATAGATTTCTACCCACGAAGTTATCGGCAGCAAACCAAGTTCCAGCAAATGCCGCTAGCGCCAAGATCAGCAGAAGGAAGGCAAGGCCATCGCGGTGATGCGCCGGATCTAAGTCACGCGCTCCCCGCGCAAGAAAGCGAACGGTAGATCCCGCTGCCTTCGCTAAAGCTCTCCAGAGTGAACCAATCGCACGGCCGATTAACGAGAAGACTGAATTGCTCGCCTTACGAGAGGAAGCACTTTTCTTCTTAGCCACACCTTTAATCTTACTGGCTAGACCTCAATTACTACGGGAACGATCATTGGGCGTCGGCGATGTTTTCCGCCAACCCAACTGCCTACTGTCCGGCGAACCACTTGGTTTAGTTGATGAGTTCCATTTACGCCTTCAGATACTGCTCGTTGTAGAGCTTTTTCTATCTGGCCTTTTACTTCATCAAATAACGCTTCATCTTCATTAAATCCGCGCGCATGAATATCTGGGCCCGCGATTATCTTGCCGCTCTGTGATTCGATCACGACGACAACCGAGATAAATCCTTCTTCACCTAAGATTCTGCGATCCTTTAGCGATGATTCAGTGATATCACCAATACTCTGACCATCAACATAAACAAAGCCACACGGGACTGAGCCAGCAATGGTGGCTTCGCGGTCAACCAAATCTACAACTATTCCATTTTCTATAACAAAGGCGTTCTCGCGCGGGACTCCAGATTGAATAGCCAATTCAGCATTGGCTTTAAGGTGGCGCCATTCGCCGTGAACCGGCAACGCATACTTGGGCTTCACAATGTTGTAGCAATATAACAACTCACCGGCTGCCGCATGTCCCGATACGTGAACCATTGCATTTGCCTTATGAACAACCTTTGCACCAAAGCGCGTTAGTTCGTTAATAACGCGAAAAACTGAATTCTCATTTCCTGGGATAAGCGATGACGCCAGTATTACCGTGTCACCATCTCCGACTCTTATCTGATGATCTCCATTTGCCATCCGCGAAAGCGCGGCCATTGGTTCGCCTTGCGATCCAGTGCAGATCAGAACTACGCGATCATCGTAATTATCTAGATCTTTGGCATCTATAACTATTCCAGCTGGCACATTTAAATAGCCCATATCTTCAGCGATCTTCATATTTCGCACCATGGAACGGCCGATAAATACAACCTTACGATCGTGTATCGCCGCAGTGTCTATAACCTGCTGGACTCGGTGAACATGCGAAGAAAAAGATGCGACTATGACTCGTTTTTTAGTTGCGGCAATTGCGCGATTTAGCGCGGGAATGATCTCTCGCTCAGAAGGTGTAAAGCCTGGTACATCGGCGTTGGTTGAATCGACTAAAAATAAATCCACGCCCTCATCTCCGAGTCGCGCAAAAGTGCGCAGATCTGTAATCCGACCATCAAGAGGTAATTGATCCATCTTGAAATCACCGGTATGAAGAACTGTTCCAGCCTTGGTATGGATTGCAATCGCTAGCGCATCTGGGATCGAGTGATTTACTGCAATAAACTCGACTTCAAATGGACCGATATCTTCGCGCATTCCTTCTTTAACTTCGCGGGTCAGAGGAGAGATGCGATGCTCTTTAAGTTTTGCTGTAACTAAGGCTAAAGTCAGAGCTGATCCGTAGATTGCAATATCGCTACGCTCGCGCAACAAATATGGCGTAGCACCGATGTGATCTTCGTGGCCGTGCGTTAAAACCAGGCCAACTACATCATCTAAGCGATCTCTGATGTAGCTAAAGTCAGGCAGAATTAAATCAATTCCAGGTTGATTCTCTTCTGGGAAAAGCACGCCGCAATCAACAATTAAGAGTTTTCCATTGGTTTCAAAGACAGTCATGTTGCGACCGATCTCTGCCAAACCACCAAGTGCGACGATGCGCAAGCCACCAGCAACTAACTTGCTGGGAGTTCCGAGGTCAGGATGTGGATGGGTCATGAACTCTTTAAAGCGCAACGCCACCAGCGATTAGATCTTTACGCAGTTGCGAGATCTGATCATCGGTTGCATCGACGAGAGGAAGTCTGGTATGCCCGCCAGGAAGGCCCATCATATTTAGCGCAGCCTTGGTGAGTATCGCACCCTGTGTGCGGAATGTGCCGGTAAAGACAGGAAGTAGTTTCTGATGAATTTCTAAGGCGCGCGCTGCATCTCCTGCAAACCAAGAGTTAAGCATCTCTTTCAGATCTTTACCGACCGTGTGGCCACAAACTGAAACCATGCCAACTGCGCCGACTGAGAGAAGGGGCAAGTTGAGAATGTCATCGCCAGAATAAACCGGAATTCCACAGCGCTTTATTACCCAAGAGGTTGAAGCAACATTTCCCTTAGCATCTTTAAGGGCGACGATTTGTGGGTGGTTGTATAACTCAACAATTGTGTCGGGCTCAATTTCAATTCCGCAGCGACCAGGAATGTCATACATCATTAGCGGCAGATCAGTTGCGCCAGCGATCGCCTTAAAGTGAGCCAAAACGCCTGCTTGTGGAGGTTTGTTGTAATACGGTGCGACAACGAGCAATCCATCAGCGCCAGCTTTCTCGGTGCGCTTAGCCTGATTTATTGAATAGTCAGTTTCATTATCTCCGGCACCTGAAACCACGAAAATCTTTGGACCAACTACGCTCTTAACGACGCGAATGATCTCTTCCTTCTCAGAAGATTTGGTTGTTGGGGCTTCGCCAGTGGTTCCGTTAACTGCGATTCCGTCGTGACCATTGGCTACGAGATGAGCAGCTAATTTTTCTACACCAGGCCAATCGATTTTTCCATCTTTATCAAACGGCGTCACCATTGCGGTGAGCATACGTCCGAATGGCGCTTCGATTGTCATAGGTTAAACCTACCGTTTTAAGGTGCGATCCGTCCAGATTTCTCGAAAGCTCCGTAGGTAAGGGGCATCAATTTTGCGAATTCGGCTTCCATCTTCTCGGCAACCATCTCTATTTCCCGTTGTGGGTAGCTTGGAAAATGCGAACCTTCACGCGCCGTGCGCAGTGAGAGAAAGTTCATTAACGCGCGTGCATTCATACTCACATACATTGAAGAGTACGTTGCCACCGGCAAGACGACGCGCGCTACTTCACGTGCTACTCCTGCTTCAAGCATCTTCTTATAACTCTCGTAAGCAACTAAATATGCTTCCTTCATTGCAGATACTGAAATATCAAATTGCTCTTTTGTGCCATCTTCGAATGTATATGCGCCAGTTTTTCCAACTTGAACTAACTTGCGCTCTCTCGAAGGTATGTAAAAAACTGGATTTAATTCGCGGTAGCGCCCAGACTCTTCGTTATATGAAGCGATTCGGTGGCGCATAAATTCACGAAAGACAAATATTGGGGCGCTAATGAAAAAAGTCATTGAGGTGTGCTCGAAGGGTGAACCGTGTCGTTCGCGCGCAAGATAGTTGATCAAACCTGCTGAGCGCGCTGGATCTTCCCCAATTTCATCCAGGGATTGTTCACCGGCGGTGGAGACGCGGGCAGCCCAAATTACATCAGCATCGCTAGCGCTTGATTTTACGAGTTCTACTGTGACATCGTCGCGAAAGATAACTTCAAAGCTCATGGGCGTCACCTTATATAGATCACGCTATCTCACTGAGGATATCTAGGGCAGAATGCACCCGTGTCTAGAGTGAACCGCGCCACCGCCGCCCAGTCATTGAGCGTATCTCTGACTGTTGGGACCTATGGAGTTGCCTTTGGAGCGGCATCTGTTGCTGCCGGTTTCTCGGTTTTACAGAGTTGCTTACTCTCTCTTCTAACTTTTACTGGCGCATCACAATTTGCTGTTGTTGGCGTATTGGGCGCAGGCGGTAGCGCGCTTAGTGGAATTGCGACTGCAACTTTATTAGGTGTGCGAAATACTCTTTATGGACTTCGCATGGCCCCAGTGCTAAATGTCAGAGGGTTACGTCGAGTACTTGCCGCACAAATTACGATTGATGAATCAACTGGTGTTGCCCTTTCACAAGAACACTTAGGAGAAAAAGAAGCACGGCAAGGATTTTGGCTCACTGGAATCGGTGTCTTTATCTTCTGGAATATCTTCACCTTGGCAGGTGCGCTAGGTGCGCAAGCAATGGGCAATCCTGCGGCTTGGGGTTTAGATGCTGCAGTACCTGCAGCATTTTTAGGACTCCTCTGGCCACGTTTAATTAGTAAAACTGACCGCATACTTGCTCTCTCTGCTTGCGTACTTGCGCTGGCAATGACGCCGTACTTTGTGCCCGGAGTTCCAATTATTGCCACCGCTATATTGGCAGTCTTCTTCGGAATGCGAGCCAGCATATGGAGATAAATCTAGTTGACCCGTTTTGGATTGCTGTTATCGGAACCAGCGTTCTGGCCTTTACTCTAAAGTACCTTGGACATAGCGTCCCCAAGCGTTGGCTTTCCCATCCGCGAATTTTGAAGATTAATTCTTTAATTCCAATCGCCCTGTTAAGCGCGTTGGTGGCTGTTCAGGCCTTTACTAATGGCTCTCGCTTAGTCGCAGACCAGCGGATGGCTGGTGTCGGTGTTGCGATTGTCGCGCTAATTCTTCGTGCACCTTTTCCGGTGGTTGTGCTATCTGCGGCAGCTACATCCGCAGCGCTGTTTCATATCGGGTGATTGAGCTTGTGAAATCACCAAAGGGAACAAGTTGATTGAGCTTGCGAAATCACCAAAGGGAACAGGTTGATTGAGTTTGCGAAATCACCAGAAGAAATGGCCTAAAGGAAATTAGATTATATTTAAAACCTGCAACTTCGCCTTTAGATCGTTATCTGAAGGTTCAGTTAGGTGTGTGCCATCAGAAAATACAATTACTGGGATTGACTGTGCTCCCCCGTTGATCTCAATCACTTTTGCGGCAGCTGATTCATCTTTTTCAACGTCAATGTGATTAACCTGAATATCTAACTCTTCAAAGAGGCGCTTTGAGCGACGGCAATCTCCACACCAGTCAGCGCCATACATGGTGATATCTGCTTTAGCCATTTGCGATCTCCTTACATAAATTTCTCTAGGCCGAATGTCAGCCCAGGATTAGAAATAACTTTGCGAACACCAAGTAATACACCAGGCATAAAACCAACACGATCTAGCGAATCGTGGCGAATAGTTAGCGTCTCACCTAGTCCACCGAGCAAAACTTCTTGATGGGCGATCAATCCGCGCAGGCGAATCGAGTGCACAGGAATATCGCCAACGTTTCCACCGCGTGCAGCGGCGATTCCAGAATTTGTGGCATCTGGCATTGCGCCCAAACCGGCATCCTTGCGCGCCTGTGTCATTAGCTCTGCAGTGCGTGATGCAGTGCCAGATGGCGCATCAACTTTATTTGGGTGATGCATTTCAATGATTTCTGCAGATTCGAAGTACTTGGCTGCCTTTGCCGCAAACTCCATCATTAAGACCGCACCAATTGCAAAGTTTGGGGCGATTAAGACTCCAACTTTGGGATTGGCTGTGGACAACGCCTTCACCTTGGCAACTCTTGAATCGTCAAAACCGGTTGTGCCAACAACGGCGCTGATTCCATTGGAAATCAAGAACTCTAAATTGCCCATAACTGAATCAGGCGTGGTGAAGTCAATGACAACCTGTGCGCGATTTGTTATTAACTGATCTAAAGAATCACCAAGATCAAGGGCGGCTACTAATTCAAGGTCGGTGGCTTCGTTAACAGCCTTTACGACTTCTGCTCCCATGCGCCCACGAGCGCCAAGTACGCCGACTTTAATCATGATCGCAATACCTTCTCAAACTTCGCCTCGTTTTTAAATGGACCTACAAGAGCAAGGGTAGGCGATTTGGTCAGATATTCGCTAGCAATTTCCCTAACGTCGGTTGGATTTACACGGGAGATCGCTTTCAAAATATCGTCAAAGCCCATAACTTGGCCGTAAACAATTTCATTCTTGCCGATACGGCTCATGCGTGAACCCGAATCTTCCTGACTTAAAACAAGTGATCCGCGTACCGCGCCTTTAGCGCGCTCAATTTCTTCATAGCTCATGCCATTT
>JBIJCP010000073.1:0-6014 GCA_044344635.1 Candidatus Planktophila sp.
GGAACCGAATCAACGATGTATGCGGTTCGCGTGGCAAGATCTGCCAGCGGCAAGAGCGACATAGTAAAGGTCGAAGGCGGATACCACGGTAGTTACGATCCATTTGTTGTTTCTGCAAAACCAAAGGTTGAATCTGCAGGAGATGCCGATTTCCCAACTGCGGTGGCGGATGCAAATCTAGTTGCTGGAAAAGTTTTCGTTGTTCCTTATAACAACGCTGATTCTCTAGAAGCAATTTTTGAAAAGCACTCATCGACAATTGCTTGCTTCATTGTCGAGCCAGTACTTGAAAATATTGGAATCGTTCTTCCAGATGCGGGCTATCTAGAGAGAGTTCGCGAACTCTGCGATCAATACGGAATCATTCTCATTTTTGATGAAGTAAAGACCGGTCTTACTGCCGGACATCAAGGAGCTGCCCAGCGACTTGGCGTGAAACCAGATTTGCTTACTCTCGCTAAATCCATTGGTGGTGGACTAACGCTCGCTGCCTTTGGCGGTAAGCAGAAATATATGGATTATGTAACAAATGGAAAGATGGCCCACTTCGGCACATTTAACGGAAATCCGTTGGCAATGGCTGGAATTCGCGCGGTAGATAAGATTTGTACTGCAGAAACTTTGGCAGCGGCAGAAGCGTTGAACCAACAAGCACTTGAGAGAATCTCTGAAATCATTGATCAATATCAACTTCCTGCACACACCGTTGGATTTGGCGTAAAAGGCTGTATTACTTGGTCGACAACGCCAGTTCGCAACTATCGTGATTACAAAGCAACAGATTTTGCTGTCGCTGAACTCTCTTGGCTCTGGTCGTTAAATCGCGGAATCATTACGCCTCCGGGGCTAGATGAACAGTGGTTAATCAGTATGGCTCACGGACAGAGAGAGATCGACATCTTGGTCGAAGATTTCCGTTCGCTCGCCGCAGCTCTGCGCAGTTAATCAATAGCCACAACGAAGTCGGCGCGGTTACGGCCACGTTCGATTAGCTTTGCATTGACTTCATCGGTGCCTTTAGCCCACGCTTTGGCAGCTTCTGGATCTTTACCGTAAGCAATATGGCGCGAAATTAACCTAGCAATTCGCTTGTCATCATCAACATCAACCATCCAACTCTCATCGAGCAGATCGTTGAGAACCTCCCAACCGCCATCATCGTGCAGCAGATAATTGCCTTCGATGATTACTACTTTGGTGGCAGAGGTTACGACTCCTTGGGCGGCGATTGACTCTTCAATAGCACGATCAAAAATTGGGTAGTAAATATTCTGACTTTGTTCAGAGCGAATTCGCTTTACAAGAGAGGTGAAACCCGCAACATCAAAGGTATCGGGAGCGCCTTTGCGATCTGCACGCTTTAGATCCTTCAAGACTTTATTGCTTAAGTGATATCCATCCATTGGAACAACAGTGACAAACTCTTTAGGAAGCTTGGCCATTAAGTACTTAGATAAAGTGGATTTACCTGCACCGGGCTTACCGATTATTCCGATTAAGACGCGCTCAGTGGTTTTTTCGAGATGGTTCTGAATTCGGGCAAGTGCCGCCTCTTGGCTAGCTAATTGTTCAGGCATTTTTCAAGTTTAGCGCTTGTGCGAAGGCGATTACTAGGGGATTATAAATTCATGATCAAAAATGGAATTATTAATGGTGACCTCGCATCCTTATTGGCGCGCTTTCGTCACGTAAATACCATCGCAATTGTTGATGGACCCTTTCCTACATACCCAAATGTAGAGACAATCGATTTGGCATTGGTTATGGGAACTCCCACAGTTTCTCAGGTACTAGATGCGATTTTGCCCCATCTTGATTTAACTGGAATCTACTTGGCTGCTGAGTTTGAAACTAAAGTCGATGCCACAACAGTTGCTGAGTATAAAAAGCATCATGGTGGACTTAAGACGACGGTAATTCCTCACGAAGAATTTAAAGTTAAAGTTGGTCAGACCTTAGGAATTATTCATACCGGCGATGCAGTGCCATACAGCAGCGTTATTTTACGATCAGGCTGAAATCCATCTCTTCCAACTTCGGATAAGAAGATTGCGCACCTTTGCGCGTCACGCTCTTTGTGGCACAGTCGATACCAAATTGGACTGCGCTATCTTCGCTTGCGCCTGATCCAATTGCTGCGGCAAAGGCTCCGATAAAGCAATCACCGGCACCCGTGGTATCGATTGCACTAACTTTCTTTGCGGTAAATCTCTTTACCTTTCCATCAGTAGTTACGAGCGCTGCGCCTTCACTTCCTAAGGTAACAATTGTGCGACCTTTTCTACGAAGTGAGGCGATTACCTCATCTGTATCTGGTGTGAGATGGGATTTATCTAGTTCGGCAAACTCGATTTCATTTGGGATTAACCAATCAGTTAGCTCCAGCAAGTCATCAGTGAGCGGTTGGTATGGAGCTGGATTTAAAATTGTGGTGATCCCAAGTTCTTGCGCGGTGCGAAAAGCTGCCAAGGTTACTTCCTGAGGTATTTCACATTGCGCAATCAAAACGCTGACGTTCTCTAACTTCTTTACCTGATCAATCGCATCTTGCGGTGTTAATTTAAAGTTTGCACCTGGAACTATTGAGATTCGGTTCTGGCCCTGGCCATCAACCCAGATGTGAGCAACCCCAGTGTGGGTATCAAGGCGCAATACCGAAGTGGTATCCATCTGACAGTTTTTAAAGTTTTCTAAGCTCTCATCACCGAAACTATCGTTGCCGATACCTGTAATCATTGAAACTTTCGCACCTGTGCGCGCTGCCATCACCGCTTGATTGGCTCCTTTACCGCCGAATCCAGTTGTGAAACTTTCGCCGAATCTTGTCTCACCGGCGGCAGGCAAGATATCGGCATAAACCGTTAAATCCATCATTGTGCTGCCTATGACGGCGATCTTGGTATCTGTAAAGCTATTCATATTTAGACCGCAACCTCCGAACGCGATTCGTGTGATTTCATCGCAGCAGCAAAAGCCTTATGCGAATCAATTACTTCTTCAATTGATGCACAAGCAAAACGATCACCGAGCTTACCTTCACGTTCTGCAAAGTATGCAGCCCACATTTGTAAGAGCGCATCTGGGAAACCAAATTCAAAGATATGCCCAGTGATTACTGGCCAATTTGTGACGTGTCCGGGTTGAATCTCTGACCAGATTTGTTCACCGTTTTTTAAAGCAAAGGTGTGATACACAGCCGGATTCTTAGTGCTAAAGCGAACTCCTCCGGTCATTCCTAGCGCGCTAAAGAAGAAGGTGTTGCTCTCACCTGGTGCGATTCGCTTCATCTCCCAGAACATCGGAAATTCGCGATCGCTGTCTGGATTCTTTGCGCGTAACGCCAGAACTGCGTTATCGAAGGTATCGCAAGGAAGTTGCTCTCCATTTGCGCTTTCACGGTGGGTGACAATGTCATCTAAAATTGCAAAGACCTTTGTTGGTTTATATCCCAAGCGCAAGGGGATGTGCGCCGCGTGCATTCCGAGATCGCCAAGAACGCCAATATCCCCGCAGAACTTACGCTGGCGCTTCCAATTAATCTTCTTTTTCCGATCAATATCTGATGAATGCAAAAGTCCAGAACGCACCTCAACGATTTCGCCTAGGTTTCCAGATAGAACTTCACGAACTGCGGCTTGTGCGCCTGGATAGAAAGGAAGTTCGCTGGATACTCGAACAAAATTCTTCTTGCCGACCAGCGCTGCAGCGATCTTCTGTGCAGCAACTAAGTCGATTCCAAATGGTTTTTCACCTAAGAAATCTTTACCTGAATTTATCGCCGCAATGTATATCTCTTCATGCAGATTGTGCGGTACTGCTATGTAAACAACATCTACATTTGGGCTGGCCAGTAACTCTTTGTAATCGCTGTAAGACTCAGCAACACCAGCGTTGGTAAAGAACTCTCTAACCGAATCTGAGGTATCTGCAATTGCAGTCACTACCGGGCGGATGGGATGATCAATAAGAGCATCCCAACGTCCTACCAGCGCTAGTAATTCACGGCCCATTAGGCCACCGCCGATAATTCCGACTTTAACTAGCTTTTGTTTAGACATATCAAGCGTTAACAATCTTTAACGCATCAGCGGCAGATGTTCCTTTATGCAGCATCGCCATTAGCGCTTGCGTCATCTTCGCTGGTTTTGGATGGGCGATGATGTTGCGACCATAAACAATTCCCGCAGCACCCTGCTTCAAAACTTCTGCAGTTCGATTTAAGAGTTCTTCATCTGATACCCGTCCGCCGCCACGAACCAAAACTGGTACAGATCCAGCAGTCTGAATCACGTGATGGTAATCAGCTGCGATATCAGTTGGATCTGCCTTAATAACATCTGCGCCAAGTTCGATTGCTTGGCGAACTAGAGGAACAACTTTCTCTAGTTCACCATCTGATGTATATCCACCCTGTGCTGAATCCTTCATCACAAGTGGTTCAACCATTAGCGGCATTCCATAATGTTCGCATTGCGCTTTAAGGGTCATAATGTTGCGAATACAAGCATCACGAAGTTCGGGGCGACCTGGTAAATCGAGCAGATTCACAACAACAATGGCCGCATCAAGGCGCACCGCCTGCAGAACTGGTTCTTCTAGCAAAATACTAAAGAGATGATCTGGAATCACTTTTCCGTAAACATTGGCCACATCAGTGCGCATTACTAGCGCTGGCTTATTTGGGCTTGGATTATTTTGTAGCAATTTAGCTTGGCCAATGGTTAACTGAATTGCATCAGGTGCTGCAGCAATCAGCGTGTTTACGGCGGCTTGCATATGCTCAATTCCGGCTAAGAAAGTTCCTTCGCCAAAGAAGCCGTGGTCGACTGCGATATCGAAGCAGCGGCCATTATTAAATAAGCGCTTTAGGCGAATAGATACATCAGACATTTAAGTAACTCCATTTTCGCTGGTCAATTTGTTAACCCTACAAGTAGTCTAGAACCATGTCACAGAGTTCAACTACCCCGGCCAAACTTCCGTCCAATCAATTTGATCACTTTTATCGCGGCGGAAATCGTATTGGTGCACTTCGCCATGGACCCGGCGGTCCTATGCGCCCAGAAGAGTGGATCGGTTCGATTACAACTCGCTTTGGGGAGTCTGAACAAGGTCTCTCACATTTAGCCGACGGCGCTCTGTTACGTGATGCAATTAAGGCTGATCCAGATGGTTGGCTCGGAACAGACCACGTTACAAATTTTGGTTTATCTACTGAAATCTTAGTTAAATTACTTGATCCTGATCAACGACTACCTGTTCATTACCACCCAAATAAAGCCTTTGCGAAGAGACATCTAGGTTTAGATCACGGAAAAACAGAAGCTTGGATTATTTTGGAAGCGCCAGCTGGTTCTGGCGTTGGTTTGGGATTTGCCACTAAACAAAATAAGGAAGATCTCCTTAAATTAGTTCGCGCCCAAGATTCTGCCGCGTTACTGGCATCGTTGCGGCGAACAGAGGTAAAAATTGGTGATGCTGTTCTGGTTCCGGCAGGTGTAGCGCACGCAATAGATGCCGGCATATTTGTTCTTGAATTACAGGAGCCGACTGACTTATCTGCACTTTTAGAGTGGGAGGGTTTTGCGGTAGATGGTATAAAAGATGGCCACCTTGGATTAGGTTTTGAAACAGTTACTGATGCGCTAAGGCTTGACCCGCTAACCGATTCTGAATTCGATTCACTTATCACCCATAGCGTTTTCTCGGGCGGAACTTTAAGATCCGTGCTCCCGCTGAAATCAGATGGTTATTTCAGAGCCCACCTTGCACCAGGAAGTGGTGATCTACCTGCTGGATTTGCCATTGTTTTAGTTCTAGACGGAGACGGAGAAATTTCATTTGCTAACGCACCCCAAATGTCTATTGCTAAAGGTGACGCCGTTGTCATTCCTTTTTCAGCAGGCTCTTACTCATTATCTGGAGCAAATGCAATTGTCTGTCGACCACCTCTTGCAGATTTGGCACGAGTCGCCGAGTAAGTCATGCAAGAAATTTTAATCGGGGTAGATATT
>JBIJCP010000074.1:0-5994 GCA_044344635.1 Candidatus Planktophila sp.
CGATCCACATCCTGGAAATTTCCGCTTGCTCGCCGATGGGCGAATCGGAGTACTCGACTTTGGTGCCTGCAATCGCCTACCGAATGGGTTTCCTGAGCCATTTAAGAATCTGTTAAAGCATGCCCTCGATGATGATGCGCAAGCCTTGTATAACGGCTTTAAGAAAGATGGATTTATTCTTGCCGAAGTAGATGTAGATCCTGCACTTGTTCTAGATTTCTTAGTTCCATTGGTTGAGCCACTGCGCACCGAAACATTTAAATACTCTCGCGAATGGTTGCGTGATCAGAGCGCCCGCGTCGGAGATCCGCGTAATCCAACTGCCAAGATTGGTTTCCAGCTAAATCTGCCCGCCGAATATGTTTTGATCCACCGCGTCACGCTGGGCACAACTGGAATCTTCTGCCAGCTAGAAGCAGAAGGCAATTTCCGCGATGAAGCGCTCTCTTGGTTCCCTGAGATCGCACCTGCCAACGCTTAACTTGTTGGCTGGAATTTTTGGCTTTAATTTGAAGTTTTGCGAACCATTCTCCAGTGATACAAATAAACTGGAACGGTAACTAGTAAAGAAACGATAGAACTAGTTATTCCACGGATTGCGCTGCGGCGGCTTTGATCAATATTTGCCTGGCGCAGTACTTCCGGATCAACTTTAGGATCAGTCTGTGCAGCATAGGGATCAACATATCCAGCATCGGGGACAATCAAATCCAAGCCACGATTTATCAAATTAATCACGGTAAATATGCAGATTAAGAGAGTTATCAGGCTGATCGCGTATAAGTAAAGAGAGCGCCAATCCACGCCTATATGAGCAACAGGGATATCTACTTTTTTACTATCTGATTTCTTTACCGCACTCTTCTTCGCCGGACTCTTCTTCGCTGTGGTGGCCATATTTAGAGTGTACTCCTGCAATTCTTGATCCTTAATGTGGCACGACCCCCGTATTGAAAAGAGATCAATACGGGGGTCGTGCGAGCAACGGATTTTGCCGATAGAAGTAATTACACGAACGCTGCAATGCGCGGTGGACGTCCGGCGCGGCGCTTACGTTCAATGATTACGCCTTCTTCAATTAACTGTCCTCCCCAAACACCACACGGTTCTTGGCGAGATAAAGCTCCATCTAAACATTTATTGCGCACGGGGCATCCACCGCAGAGCGCTTTCGCTTGCGCAATGCCCTCATCGCTTTCCGAGAAGAAGAGCTCGGGATCAGCGTTATGGCATGGCAAAGTAAAGGCGATAGCCGAGTCGTAAGCACCCGTCACGTCATAGAGACCGATCTTCTCGCCTGTTTCTGCCCAACCTGGTACCTGTAGTTCGCTGTAGAGAACGCTCATCGTTCTCACCCACTTTCTTCTCTCTCGTTTTCTTTCTTCGGATTGTTTGTTTATTGTTTTGGGGAATTAAAAAAGGCCTCCAACTCCTTTGTGGAGTTGAGGCCTTAGGTTGGCGTCTATCGGGTTATCCGATTGAACCTCCTGTGGCCTCATCCACTGCGTAAAAAGCTGCGTAAAACGCTGGCTTTGACGCTGCGGGCCAATTTGCATGCTTCTTTGAAGTCGCATGGAAATTGGCAGGCGAAGTAGCAGCACTGCGTGTAACGCGTGCTGTGGTGAATGGGTTAGATGTTACGAACATCGCTCATTCTCCTTCTTCGCCGATTTAGACCTTCACCACTTTGGTGAAAGGCAAGGGTAAACCACAGAGAGTGATCTATGCAAATGAATTAATTTGAGGCAGATCTATGCGAGCAAGCCGGATTCACGCAGGAATCGGCTGGGGTTCTGGCGATGGCTGATATGTAGATCCACCTTGGCGCGCGTCATTCCAACGTAGAACAAACGACGCTCTTCATTGATCACCGCATCGGACTGGCCAGTAACCCCAGTTTCCAGCGGCAGAATTCCTTCAGACGCGCCAATCAAAAATACGCGCTCCCATTCCAGCCCCTTAGCTGCGTGCAAGGTAGCCAAGGTGATCACAGGCATCGTCGGCGGATTATTCTGTTGCACGCGATCTTCTATTTCTCTTAAGTACCCACGCAGCGTCTTGGGACTGAAATTGTTATCAGCATCCAGCTCGCGCGCTAAGTGCAGCAGCGCTGCGATGCCATCAATACTCTCACCCGTCAAATGTGGTTGTGCCAAAGTGCGAAGTTCATCTATCCAAGCAACGCCTTCAGTCGGCAATACAGATGCGCGGCGAACTTCCTTTAAGAAATCGCGGACATCTTGGCGATCAAAGAATCTTTCGGTGCTGCGAACTTGATATGGCAGACCCGCTTTATTCATGGCGCGTTCCACACCTTTAAGTTGGTTATTGGTCCGCGCCAAAATCGCGATCTCTTGCGCTTGCGTTCCCGAATTCAATAGATCAGTAATCTGCGCCAAAACACCATTAACTTCTGCATCTTCATTGGCATATCCGTCAACGGACGGTTTCGTCCCGTGGTTATTTAACGCAATTAACTCTTGCCCCATTGCGCCGTGACGCAAAAGCGCATTTGCCGCAAAGGTAATTTCTGGGGTTGAGCGATATCCAGTACTCAAACGAATTACTTCTGCGTCAGGAAAACGTTGGGTAAAGCTATTGAGAAATACTGGGGTAGCACCGGCGAATGAGTAAATAGTTTGCGCTGGATCGCCAACCACACAAATATCTTGTCTCGAACCCAACCAAGCATTGATCAACCTTTGTTGTACTGGAGAAATATCCTGATACTCATCGATTGTGAAATATCGATATTGATCCTGCACGCGCTCACGGACGGTTCGCTCTTCTTCGAGCATCGCGGCAGTAAGCAAAAGCACATCCTCAAAATCAATCGCCAACTCTTGTTTCTTAACGCTTTCGTAGGCAGTGTAAACCTGCCCTAATTTCTCAGCGCTTACTCTTGGTTTTTGACTGCGCTTGGCAATCTCATTTACAAAATCTTCTGGTGCAACTTGTGAAACCTTTGCCCATTCGATCTCGCTGGCGATATCGCGCATTAATTCGCGGGATGTGGCGCGCAATTCACCTGATAACCCAGCGCGGTTGATCGCTTCACCAATAAAACCCGCCTTTGCAGTCATTAGCTCAGGTACTCGCCCGCCAAATACGCTCGGCCAGAAGTAGATCAATTGCTTTAGCGCTGCCGCGTGTATCGTGCGTGCGGCGACGGTCGGGACTCCTAGTGAACGTAATCTGGTGCGCATCTCACCGGCTGCGCGTGATGTAAAAGTTAGCGCCAGAACTTTCTGTGGATCCATGGTTCCGATACTTGCGGCATAGGCGATGCGATGAGTGATTGCTCTAGTTTTTCCAGTTCCTGCGCCAGCAATTACACAGACTGGGCCGCGCGTAGCAAGGGCAACTGCTCTTTGATCAGCATCGAGGGCAGCCAAGATCTCTTCAGCGCGAAGTGCACTGGCTTCTTGCATCATGCACTTAACCAGCGATCAATCATCTTGCGCGATACCGATATATCTGGTGGAAGCAAAAGTGTTCCCGCAGATACTTCTGCCTTTAACTCTGCGCGGCTTAACCATTTGATGGCAACTATTTCCTCACCATCTGGGCGCGCGCTATCCGGAAAATCTGTGATCGCTTCAAAAGAGATCATGATCGAAGCTGGAAATGGCCAGGGTTGCGATCCCAAATAATTTATCTCGCGAACAGCAACGCCCGCTTCTTCGAAGAGTTCACGTTGCACACATTGTTCAAAAGTTTCACCAGGCTCCAGAAAACCAGCAAAACATGAGAAACGTCCTTCAGGCCAGATAGCTTGACGCCCCAATAAAATGCGATCTTGACTATCGCGCACCAGAACAATAATCGCGCAATCTGTTCGCGGATAATGCTCGCTCTTATCTTGATCACAAATTCGAATCGCCCCACCAAGTGCGACCGATGTCGTCGCACCACACCTGGCGCAATGCGGATGGGTGTTATGCCAATTTGAGAGTGCAGCCGAGTGAAGTGCGACCTCCATCTGCAAATCATCAAGTACACCGCCGATTTCGCGCAGCGTTAAATAACCTGCTGGTGCTTGATCATCTTCAGAATCTTTACGCCCTGAGTTCCAAGCGAAATATGGTGAGCTATCGCTCTGATCTAGCCCTAAGAAATATCTCTCACCTAATTTAAAATCGCCGCTCTCAATTAGCGCGGCAACTTGGGCAGCGTTAAGAAATCTGAGTTGGTTATCGCTATCGGTAACTGCCATCCGCCCGGCGCTCACGTGCACGATCTTCGCTTTCGCCCAGAGTTGATCGAGGGAAACCGGATTTGTGCGCAGGTTGGCGGCGCGATCCATCCTCGATACCTGTCCGTTGACCGCGCTCATAAGGGTGAACGCTACTAGCCTTGGCCATATGCGCATCACCTCGTGGAATCTCCTCCATGGAATGGAGATTCCACCGAATAAATCTGGACCTTCGCTCGCCGCCCTGCACCGGGCGATCGCCGCCTTATCCACCGATGTGATCGCAGTTCAGGAGATCGATTTCAACCTGCCTCGCACAGGATCGATTAACCAGATCGCTGAAGTTGCCAGCGCAATGGGAGCAGCTAATTGGGCATTTGCACCAGGCATTGTTGGAACTCCAGGTGAAAAATGGCAGAAGTTAAGTAAAGACGAAATCAGAATATTTACAAATGAGACAGCGGGCTCGCTGGCTGGTAGTTATGGAATTGGAATCGCATCAACAATTAAAGTTTTAAAGTGGCATCGCTTAGAACTTGGCAATTCACCAATTGGTATTCCGCTGGTTGTTCCGACCGAGAGTGAGACCAGCAGTAAGCCAAAAATTCGCGCAATTTATGTGCACGATGAACCACGCCTAGCTCTGGCTGCAACTCTTGCAAATGGTTTCACCGTTGTTAACACGCATTTATCGTTTGTGCCTGGCGTTAATTTGGCGCAACTGAAAAAGTTAAAGCGCTGGTCCCTGCAGATAGCAAGTGAGACAAATACTAGGGTGTTGTTGATGGGTGATCTAAATCTTCCGAAGGGGCTACCAGTCGCGCTCTCAAAATGGCGATCACTTGTGAATCAAAATACCTATCCAAGTTGGGGAGCTAAATTGCAATTTGATTACATCCTCTCTGATCAATTGCTTCCAGATGAGTGCCAGCCCTTACCTATCTCAACTTCTGGGATCAGCGATCACCTCCCGATCGGAATTGAAACTCTCAAATAGCCTTTCTTGGGGATTCCATTATGCTTAACATAGAAATCTTCACCTGGAGGAACCATGACAGATTCAGCGAAGTGCCCATACACCGGAAGTAAGTTAAATAAGGAAGGCACATACAATACTGATTGGTGGCCAAATCAATTAGATATATCTGTGCTGCGCCAACACTCTCCGGTCTCTGACCCAATGGGCGAAGAATTTGATTATGCAAAAGAGTTTAAGAAGCTAGACCTTAAGAAAGTCAAGAAAGATATTGAGCAGCTAATGACCACTTCACAAGAGTGGTGGCCAGCAGATTATGGGCATTACGGACCCTTCTTTATCCGTATGGCTTGGCACAGCGCCGGTACCTATCGAACATCCGACGGACGTGGCGGAGCCGGTGCAGGCATGCAACGTTTCGCACCACTAAATAGCTGGCCAGATAATGTAAACCTCGATAAAGCGCGCCGTTTGTTGTGGCCGATTAAACAAAAGTACGGAAAGAAATTATCTTGGGCAGATCTAATGATCTTGGCTGGCAATAGCGCCCTTGAATCTATGGGGCTAAAAGTATTTGGTTTTGGTGGCGGTCGTGCAGATGTTTGGGAACCAGATGAGACTTACTGGGGTAAAGAAGCAGAGTGGCTGGCAGATGAGCGCTACAGCGGAGATCGCAATTTAGAGAACCCGCTGGCAGCAGTTCAAATGGGACTTATCTATGTAAATCCTGAAGGACCAAATGGAAATCCTGATGTTCTTGCATCAGCAAAAGATATTCGTGAAACTTTTGCCCGAATGGCGATGAACGATGAAGAAACTGTTG
>JBIJCP010000075.1:0-5973 GCA_044344635.1 Candidatus Planktophila sp.
ATTATGGGCAAGCGACCATTTTCTATGGGGTTCCAGCCGAAATTGAGCCTGAGAATGGATAAGGTTTCAAATCGTTGCTAGCGTTTGCCATATGAAGCGCGCCGTTTGCCCAGGATCATTTGATCCAATCACTTTTGGGCATATAGATATCATCGAGCGCGCCAGTGGACAATTTGATGAAGTAATTGTGGCTGTACTGGCTAATCGGACCAAAGCGTCGCTCTTCACGGTGGAAGAACGTATGGAAATGATTAGCCAAACAACCGCCAAATTTAAAAATGTAAAAGTGGATTCTTGGCACGGCCTACTGGTTGATTACTGCAAGGCCAATTCTATTCAAGCTATCGTAAAGGGATTACGCGCGGTCACTGACTTTGATTACGAACTACAAATGGCGCAAGTAAATTTACAAGGTTCAGGTGTTGAGACTATGTTTATGGCAACCGCTCCTGCGCATTCGTTTCTATCGTCATCTATAGTTAAGGAGCTCGCCCATTTTGGAGGCGATGTCTCTTCAATGGTTCCAGGCATCGTCAACGATGCGCTCAAAGCTCGAGTAGCAGGGAAGTAAAATGGACTCAATCGAAAAACTAAACACCGCAATAACCTTGGTTGAGGAGGCGCGTGGAGTTCCACTCTCGGCTTCTTGCGTCGTGCATCGCAATGAGATGCTCGAGATATTAGATGGCGCTCGGGAAGCGCTGCCACAGGATTTATTCCGAGCCGAAGAGATTCTGGCTAAGCGAGATAGTTTATTTGAAGAGGGCCGCTCTAGTTCTGAGCAGATGATCGCATCTGCTCGTGAAGAAGTGGCGCGGATGATTGAGCAGACCGCAATAGTTCAGGCAGCCCGCGATGAGGCGCAGAGAATTCTCGATGATGCCCGTGCCCAAGCCGCTGATGAGCGTGCAGAAGTTGAGAGCTATATCGATGGTCGCTTGGCCACGTTGGAAGTTATTCTAAATAAGACTTTAGATGCTGTGGCGCGGGGACGTGAACGCTTGGATGGTGCTAACGATAAGGATGTTCTATCGCAATTAGCTGACGACAAGTAAATCTCTTAGACCAGACTTGAAATACTCAAATGAATCGCGCCTCTCAAGTATTTGAATTTAACACCCACGAACTCCCTCGCCGTGCGGGGGAGATGAGGGAGTATCAACTCGACCTAGAAATCCTGGAATCTGTTGGCGTGCCGTTAGTTGCAGTTGCGGCAGGCGATGTGATCGAAGTAGATATGCGCCTGGAATCTGTAGCGGAAGGTATTTTGCTGAGCGCAGATGTCTATGCGCTTGCTAAAGGTGAATGTATCCGCTGCCTTGATCCAGTTGAGATTACTGTTGAGCGCAAGATTCAAGAACTCTACCGCTACGAACCCACCAACGATAAAGGCGGTAAGAGTAAGAAGAGCCAGAGACGAAATGAACGCTCTGATGAGGTAGATCTAGAAGAAGATGATGAGCTCTGGCTTGATGGAAATGTCATGAACCTTGAAACTCCGATCCGAGATGCCATAGTTTTAGATCTACCGGTAAATCCACTCTGCTCTGAAGATTGCCTGGGGCTATGTCCAGATTGCGGTGAGAAGTGGGAGAAGTGGCCAGAAGGCCATTCCCATGAGGTTATCGACGCTCGTTGGGCTGGGCTGGCGGGCTTGGATTTTAAGAATTCGGATGAATAAGGGATACTTCATCCAGTAGGCCTTGAGCACGCTCTGCCCAAGGTAAGTTGAGATTAAGGACGATTACCGTGCCAGTACCAAAGCGAAAGATGTCTCGTTCGAAGACACGCTCACGCCGCAGCATGTGGAAGACAACTGCAGCATCTCTTGCAGCCTGCCCACAATGCCAACAACCAAAGTTGACCCATACAGCTTGCCCAACGTGCGGAACATATAACCGCCGTCAGGTACTAGAGGTCTGATCTGTACTCACCTCTAACTTCGCAACTCGGGGTTTCGATTTCTCCTGAATTGCTTGAGTTAGCTTTTACCCATCGCTCTTTCGCATATGAAAGCGGTGCTAAAGAGACCAATGAACGTCTGGAATTTCTAGGCGATTCGGTATTAGGTTTAATTGTTACAGAAGAACTTTACTTACGTTATCCAGATTTAGATGAATCTCGTTTATCTCCTCTGCGCTCAGGAATAGTAAATATGCGCGCGCTCGCAGATATCGCGCGCACCTTAGATCTTGGTAAATATATTCGCCTTGGAAAAGGTGAAGAAGTAACTGGTGGACGCGATAAAAATTCGCTACTCGCAGATGCGCTGGAAGCACTTATCGGGGCGATATATCTAGAGCTCGGATTTGAAAGCACAACCGAGGTAGTTCGCTCATTAATTAAGGAAACGCTAGAAAGTGCAATGGCAAAGGGCGCGGGGTTAGATGGTAAAACCGCTCTGCAAGAATTGGTCTCATCTCTTGGTAAGGGAACGCTGGAATATCAAGTTACCGAAACTGGACCAGATCACGATAAGAGTTTTACAGCGATTGCAATGGTCTCTGGTGAGGCAATCGCGGATGGTGTCGGCAAGAGTAAACGCGAAGCCGAACAATCTGCCGCCCGCGCTGCTTATGAAATTCTCGCAACCCTCAAGTAGTACTTCACTCGCGTCACGTATATAAAGACGCCACCTAAACGGTAGGTTTACGCCGTGTATTTAAAGAGCATGACGCTTAAGGGCTTCAAGTCTTTTGCATCGGCGACCACGCTCCGCCTTGAGCCGGGAATTACCTGCGTAGTCGGGCCTAACGGCTCGGGTAAGTCAAATGTTGTTGATGCCCTCACCTGGGTTATGGGCGAGCAAGGCGCAAAATCTTTACGCGGCGGAAAGATGGAAGATGTCATCTTCGCCGGAACTAGCGGAAGAGCGCCGCTTGGCCGCGCCGAAGTTTCGCTAACAATCGACAATACAGATGGCGCACTTCCAATTGATTACACCGAGGTAACTATCTCTCGCATCCTCTTCCGTAATGGACAGAGTGAATATCAGATTAACGGTGAAGCATCACGCTTACTAGATATTCAAGAGTTGCTCAGTGATTCTGGAATCGGGCGAGAAATGCACGTAATCGTAGGCCAAGGTCAACTAGATGCAATTTTGATGGCTACGCCTGAAGAACGACGTGGGTTTATTGAAGAAGCCGCTGGAGTTTTAAAGCACCGCAAACGTAAGGAGAAAGCGCTCCGCAAGTTAGATTCAATGCAAGCTAACTTGGCGCGTGTCCAAGATTTGACTGTTGAATTGCGCCGCCAACTTCGTCCATTGGGTAAGCAGGCTGAAGTTGCCAAGAAAGCGGCGACGATTCAAGCTGATCTACGCGATGCCAAATTGCGTTTGTTAGCAGATGATTACATTTCACTCTCCAAGACTTTAGATGCTGAAGTCGCTGATGAAACCGCGCTACGCGAACGTCGCTCACTCGTTGAAGCAGAAAATGAGAAAGTTCGCTTACGTGAAGAAGCCCTTGATGCCCAAGCCGCATTTGAAAGCCCGCTTTTAATTGCAGCGCAAGAGAACTTCTATGCTTTAAGTGCACTGCGCGAAAAGTTCCGCGGCACACAATCTCTGGCGCAGGAGCGTTCTAGATTCATGGCCGAAGAAGCTGAAGAAGCTCGTAGCGCTGGTCGTGACCCAGAGGCTCTTGACCAAGAGGCGATGGCGTTACGACAACAAGAAGCGCAACTGCGAGCAGATGTGGAAAGTTCTAGAAATTCTTTAGCTGCCACAACTCAAGAATTGGCAAATGCTGAAGCGCTCTTAAAATCTGAAGAAGATAAAATTGCGGCAGCAATGCGCGCGATCGCAGATCAGCGCGAGGGCACGGCGCGCCAAGAGGGCCACATTAAATCTTTGGCTGCGCGCTTAGATGCAATCGCGGAAGAGATAGCTCGCTTAGTCAAGGCGCGCGATGAAGCACAATCTCGCGCCGAGAGCGCGCAACGTGAGTACTCAACTTATGAAATGGATATTGCTGGCGCAGATTCCGGTGAACTTGGACTGGATTCTGAATTTGAAGTTGCCAAGGTTGGATTGGATAGAGCAAAAGTAGATCTTGCAACTCTGATTGATTCTGAACGCGCTGCTGATCGCGAAAGAAACGCGATTGAATCTAAATTAGAAGCATTGCAATTGACCTCGCAATCACGTGACGGAGGAGCAGCGCTGATCCGTGATTCTCGTGGATTGTCGATACTTGGCAGCGTAGCTTCGCTCATTAGCGTTGATATTGGCTGGGAAGCAGCAACGGCGGCTGCCCTAGGTACTCTCTCCGATGCAATTGTGGTTCGTGACCTCAATTCCGCGGTAAGTGCGCTAACAACGCTGCGCAGTGAAAATCTCGGACAAGCCGATCTCTTGGTTTACCAACCGGGTTCGCATAACTCAAGCAATATCCCTGCTGGTCTTAATCCGCTTACAAATTACGTCCGCTCCTCAGAAATCAGCGATCTCTTAGCAACCCTTCTCTCTTCAACAGTCGTAGTCAATTCAGCCCGCGAAGCCGAAGGCGTTCTGCGCTCCAATCCAGGTTTAACTGTCGTAACCCGCGATGGCGATGTAATTACTGCGAATCGAGCGCGTGGTGGTTCTGCCTCATCCACATCTCTAATTGAGATAAATGCTTTGATTGAAGAGTTAAGTAAAAAGTTGGAAATTAGCGCACATAATTGCGATCGTCTCAAATTTGAAATAGTCACTGTGCAAAGTGAAGTCGCTTCCAAGCAGAGCGCATTTGATATTGCGCTATCAAAGCTAAATGAATCAGATGCGCGAATTGCTGCACTGACTGAACAATTGGCCGTGTCTGGACAGAATATGAAATCTGCCAGCGCTGAAGTTGAGCGTTTAAACGCTGCAATCGGTGAAGCAACTGCTGCTAAAGGCCGGGATGAGAATGAACTATCTATCGCATCTGCTCAGTTGCAACAACGTGGCGAAACATCTGAACCTGATCACGGCGCAGCAGAGAACTTACGTAGCCGCGTCTCACTTGCCCGCACTGCTGAAGTTGAGGCGCGACTAGCCGTACGTACCAGCGAAGAGCGAGTAAGTTCAATTTCTGTTCGCGCTAAAGCGCTGGAAGATGCCGCAAGCGCCGAACGCGAAGCATCGGCGCGCGCAATCTCACGTCGTGGAGCGCGCGCACGTGGCGCTTTGATCTCAGCAGCGATTGCTGAAGCAGCCTATGAAGCCTTGATTCATATCGAACGTTCAATTGCTAAAGCGGCGACCGAACGCGCCCGTTTAGAGGCATCACGTTCTGACCGTGAAGGGGAAACCCTCACAGTGCGTGCCCGTAGTCGCGAACTCGTATCTGAACTCGAACAGCTCACTTCTTCTGTACATAAAGATGAGATCGCCAGGGCAGAGCAACGCATGCGCATAGAAGCACTGGAGACAAAGTGCGTAGAAGAGTTAGGCGTTGATACATCCACCCTGGTTAATGAATATGGTCCACATAATGATGTTCCAACCTTTATCGAGACCGATGAAGGCGAAATCGTCGCTACGGAATTGATTCCATATCGCCGTGATCAACAGGAAAAACGCCTAGCAGCGACGGAAAGATCTTTGACTCTTCTTGGAAAGATTAATCCGCTAGCGCTCGAGGAGTACAACGCGCTGGAAGAGCGCTTGAAGTTCCTTGCGGAACAATTAGAAGATTTGAAGCGAACCAAGAAAGATCTGCTAGATATCATCAAAGAAGTTGATGATCGCGTGCAAAGTATCTTTATGGAAGCATATGAAGAGACGGCCAAGCACTTCGAAGATATATTTGCACGACTCTTCCCTGGAGGCGATGGGCGCCTGATCCTCACCAACCCTGATGATCTGTTAAATACTGGCGTTGATGTGGAGGCTCGTCCGCCCGGAAAGCGCATCAAGCGCTTATCACTGCTTTCTGGTGGAGAAAAGTCCCTCACTGCAGTTGCCATGTTGGTTGCGATATTTAAAGCGCGCCCAAGTCC
>JBIJCP010000154.1:0-5904 GCA_044344635.1 Candidatus Planktophila sp.
GAGAAAAGTGCGATTATTACTGGGGCTTCTCGTGGGATTGGCTTTAGTATCGCGATGCGATTAGCACAAGAGGGCTTTAAGTGTGCGATTGTTGGGAGAGAGCGATCAAAAATCGAACAAGCTGCGAAAGAAATTTCTACTTCAACTGATTCTGTTGTACTTCCACTTGTAGCCAATGTGTCCGAATGGACTGAGTGCGAAGGGGTTGCTCAAAGTGTTTTGAATGAGTTTGGCTCTATCGACGTTTTAGTGCCCAATGCTGGGATTGGAATAATTGGCTCAGTTGAGGAGGCAAGCCCATTAGATTGGGCAAAAATGATTGAGATAAATTATCTAGGTACGGCTCAAATGATTAAAGCGGTTTTACCAGCAATGAAAAGACAGGGTGAAGGAGATGTCATCGCAATAGTTTCAGCGGGTGGCACAAAAGGGTATCCAGAGTGGTCTGGTTACTGCGCAGCAAAGTGGGCTGTGATGGGCTTTATGGATAGTTTTGCGCAAGAAGTTATCGCACACGGCATTCGAGCCACGACTTTATGCCCCGGTGGAGTGGACACATCTTTCTGGGATGATCTTAATAAGGATATTAATAGAGCAGGCTCAGAGGGAAGAAGTAAATTGATGGCCCCAGCAGATGTTGCGGAATTAGTCGCTCTTCAGGTTAACTTGCCTAGGAACGTAATGTTGAAATCAGCATTGTTTTTTCCTACAAACGAATGGCACTAGATTTTTCACTTAGAGAAACGAGATAAAGATGAAGACTTACGAGGCAATTCCGATTCCGGGTTCACAATGTGATTTGGGCGAGGGAACGCTTTGGGATGAGCGAAGTAAACGTTTTGTATGGGTGGATGTATTTGATGGGTTTGTGAAGACTTACGATCCAACGAGTGGTGACATTAGAGAGCACGTCTACAAATCAATGGTGACATATGTTGGTAAACGAGCCTCCGGTGGTTATGTTTTAGCCTTGGGCGACTCAATTGCTCTGACGGATGGAAATTTTAAGATTGAGCGAGAAATTCCATTGGGACTTGACCTAAAAGTAGTGAGAACGAATGATGGAAATATTGATCCATCTGGTTGTCTATGGGTCGGTGGTGCAGAAAGTATCCCAGGAAGTGCAACTGGTGATCTATTCAAGATCGACGGAAATTTCAATAAAAGTATTCACCGAAAAAATATTCACATAGCTAATGGTATTGACTGGTCAATTGACAGAAAAATGATGTTTTATATTGATTCTGCAACACGTAAAATTTCTCGGTACAAATTTGATTCAGAGAAAAGTGAGATTGTTAGTGAATTGACCCCAATTGATGTTAGCGACGTCACCGGACTTCCAGATGGAATGTGCACTGACAGTCAAAGTAATATTTGGGTTGCCTTCTACGGATGTGGTCAGGTACGCAACTACTCTCCTGAAGGCGAACTTCTCAACATCGTGCAAGCGCCAACAGCATTGACCACTTGTGCCTCATTTGGCGGCAAAGATTTAAAAACTCTCTTCATAACTTCAGTGAAGGATTACCGGAGCCCTGAGTTTGCCTTTGATCCAAAAAATGACCCCTATGGTGGAATGTGTTTTGAGGTGGAGCTGCCCATTTCAGGCAAGTTAGATTTCTCATTTAACGCTTGAGCGAAATCAGGCTAGGACCATTCTCTTGACATATGGCATAGGCTTAAATCTATGAATCTGACTGGAATGCATATTTTTGTAACAGGTGGTGCTCAAGGCATTGGAGCGGCAATCGTCAAGGATGCTGCTGAACGAGGAGGGCGAGTAAGTTTTGGAGATATTCAAGATGAGCGTGGCAAGGACTATGCAAGCTCGCTGAAAAGATCTGGCTTAGATGTCACATATGTTCACTGCGATGTAGGCAATCTTGAAAGCGTTCAACAAGCGCACGCAGAAATTGTTGCTAATTACGGAATGGTAAATGGCTTAGTAAATAATGCCGGCGTCAACTCAAATGCCGATCCAGTAGAGATGACTTCTGAAGAGTGGGATTATTTCTTTTCAATTGATCTGAAATCTGTTTGGCACACAGCTCGCTGTGTCCTTCCAGCAATGAGGGCGGCAAAAAAGGGTTCAATCGTCAACATCGCCTCAATCCATGCTCGGATGACCTTTCCAAAATTTTTCCCATATGCTGCTGCAAAATCTGGCGTTATCGGACTGACTCGGAATTTAGCTCTTGATGAGGGTGAACATAACATTCGAACAAATGCGGTCTCCCCGGGATATACCGAGACTCCGATACTTAGCGCTTGGTTTGAGTCAGTAACGCCCGAGCAGCAAAAACTTTCTTTAGATCCGCAACCTCTTAAGCGCTTTGCTCAGCCCTCTGAGATCGCTCAGGTCGTCACATTTTTGTTATCCGATTCTGCAAGTTTTGTAAACGGAGCGGATTGGATCGTTGATGGAGGATTACACGCCCGCTTCGCCTAAGAAAATTCGATATCGAATTAACCCAAGGATTATTTGAATTACTTAAGCTTTAGTAACCCATAGTTCGAGTGGCTTTCGCACGGCAAAAAGTTCGGCATACCTAGGCAGAGGTTCAATCACCTTTATCCGAGGTATCCGCTCAATTAACTGACGAATCGCAATGCGGGCTTCAAGGCGTGCTAAAGGAGCGCCAATACAAAAATGTATTCCGTGGCCAAAGCTGACATTGCCCGCATCCTTACGAGTGATGTCAAAGCTATCTGGGCTACTGAACCGTAATGGGTCACGGTTTGCCGCGCCAATCATGAAATGTATGTAATCACCTTTCTTGATCTGCTGGCCTTGAATTTCTAAATCTTCACCAGCGATACGAGATTGTTTTTGAATTGATGAGTCAAAACGAAGAGTTTCTTCAACAGCTGGTGCGATGAGTTCTGGATCATTGCGCAACAACTCCAACTGATCTGGATTATCCGATAGCGCTCTTACCATATTACTAATCAGACCCTCAGTGGTTTCAAAGCCAGCGAAAAAGAGATTAACTGTAAGCGCAGCTAACTCTTGATCAGTGAGTTTGTCATCCTCCGGTGGAGCAGTAAGCACTCTACTCAATAAGTTTTCTCCAGGATTTTTGCGGATTTCTTTAAATAATTGCTTTAAATATTCTTGCGCTTCTAGCGCAACGTTCTCGGCAAACATAGCCTTCTCTGACGTTACTTGTGCCGAGGCAATAAACCCAGCCAAGCCATCTGCCCAACGCTTAAGATCTCCCTGCTTTTCTATCGGCATTCCCAATAACTCACATATAACTAATGATGGCAATTGATATGAGAAATCATCTACTAGGTTAAAGGTGTCTTTCTTAGCTACTTGATCTAGCAACCTGGAGACAATGATTTCGATTTTGGGCTCGAGCGCATTTATGCTGCGAGGAGTAAATGACTTGCTAATCAAGCGACGAAAACGGGTGTGGTCAGGTGGATCCTGGAAATTCATATACCGATTCAGCGTCCACTGAGAAACTGGATATTTCTCTCGCTCTTCTGGAGTGAAATGTGAGGCAGCAGCGGCAATTCTACCCTTTGCAATAAGTTGCTCACCATGCAGGCCTTCTTCTACTTCTAGAAATGGGCTAACAACCCAAGCCTTAACTTTCTTACTCCAGAATACAGGCGCGGATTCGTGCATGTACTTGTATGCAGAGTATGGGCTATTGAAATAAGCAGGTGTTAAGAAATTATTCTCTTCCCAATCTTGAGTGAGTAACACTATATGCCTTTCGATTTATACATTATTTGCTTGATATCCATAGTTGAAGTGGCTTGCGGACAGCCAGTAGTTCAGGGAAAGTTGGTTGTGGGTTAAGTATTGAAATCTTTGGCATCCTCTCGAGCAATTGAAGCACGGCTATGCGGGCTTCAAGACGAGAAAGAGGCGCTCCTATACAGAAATGAATTCCGTGACCAAAACTGATGTGACCAGCATCTGATCGTGCAATATCGAATACTTCAGGGTTGGCAAATCGTGCCGGATCGTGATTTGCAGCGCCAATCATAAAATGAACATAATCGCCAGCTTTGATAGTTTCACCAAGAATCTTGATATCTTCGCTTGCAACCCGGGATTGCTTTAAAATCGAGGATTCATAGCGCAATGTTTCTTCCACTGCTGCATCCATTAATTCAGGCTTGCTACGCAACAAGGCTAATTGCTCGGGGTGATTGACTAGCGTCATCACCATATTGCCAATTAAACCTTCTGTCGTTTCAAAACCAGCAAAGAAAAGTTGGATTGTCAGGCCAACAATTTCTTTATCCGTCAATCCATCTTCGGCACCTTGTGCATTAACAATTCTGCTTAAAAGTCCATCGTTGGGAGTTTTACGAACTTGCTCGAAGAAACCCATGAGGTATTCCTCGGCTTCTCGCGCTACTTCTTCGGCATGTATAGCTTGTTCATTAGTAATTCGGGCAGAGGCGGTAAATCCTGCAACACCGTCTGACCAGCGCTTGAGATCCCATTGTTTTTCAAGAGGGATTCCCAGAAGCTCGCAAATAACCATGGCTGGTAGTTGGAATGAGAATTCATCAACTAGATTAAAAGTATCTTTTTTCATAGCCTCGTCGAGCAATTTGGAGACAATAGCCTCAATTTTTGGCTCAAGTGCGTTGATGCTACGTGGTGTGAATGATTTACTGATCAAACGACGTAAACGAGTGTGTTCTGGTGGGTCTTGAAATACCACCCAATTACTCAAGTTAGTAAGTATGTGTGGCATTTTTGCTAATTCATCTGTCGTGAAATGCGAACTCGCCTTAAGCATGCGTTGTTTCTGAGTGAAAATATCTAAATGAAGACCATCTTCTACTTCACGGAACGGGCTGACAATCCAGGCTCGTGCTTTTTCGCTCCAAAAAATTGGGTTGGACTCTAAGAGTTCTCGATACACAGGATATGGATTTTGAAAATACTCGGTTGATAGAAACTTCTCATCTCCACGGTTTTGCATTCTTTGCAACAGCAGCCTCCTCATTTTGATTGCGCCAATTTAAGCGGGTCGAATGTCTCAAGAGTGAGACCTTATCCCTATTTTTGTAAGATAGGAAGGCTTCGCCTAGTTGTCGAGAAAGTGGGCTACGTTATCGCTTTTGGGGATGGGAATTATGAGATTTTCAAAAAGGCGCTAGTAATACTCAAGAGGTCCAAAAATGTTAAGGGCTTCCCGTAAGCCTGACATGTATGAAAGGTATATTTCTCACATGAGTGCCAGAGTCACACTTGAAGATCTAAAAAATTTTGCCAATAAAGGCAGAGTGAGCGACCTTGCCCGCTTCTATAAGACGGCTCCGGGTGAATACGGTGAAGGGGATCTGTTCCTCGGAGGATCAGTTCCGCAAACTAGATCTGTTGCAAAGAAGCACCAGAACCTAGAATTGCGAGAAATTGAGAAGCTTTTTAATTCGCCATTTCACGAAGCGCGCCTATGTGCAGCCATCATTCTTAATTTACAGTTCAAAGCGGCCAAGAAATCAAAAGACCGCGCAAGGATCTTTGACTTCTATCTCAAACAAGTTCGAGCCGAACGAGTGAATAACTGGGACATTGTTGACGTATCAGCTCCGTCAATGGGTGTTTATCTGACTGAAGTTGAAGATCCAATGCCACTGTTAATCAAACTGACTAAGTCAAAATCTCTGTGGCAAAGACGCGTTTCGATTATTCTCACCTTTGCTCTAATTCGTGATGGAGATTTGGAGCCAACAATCATTATTTCAAAGGCTCTACTAAAGGACCACCAAGATCTAATTCACAAGGCTGTGGGTTGGATGCTTCGTGAACTAGGCAAAAAAGATGTCATGCTGCTCAGAAAGTTTCTTACAGATCATTCGCATCAAATGCCCCGCACAATGCTGAGATATTCGATCGAGAAATTACCTGAACGCGAACGTAAG
>JBIJCP010000076.1:0-5848 GCA_044344635.1 Candidatus Planktophila sp.
TTTATCTCCAAGCGCTTCGCGAAGTGCTTGGCCAAAGGCTAGAGAAGTATCTTCAACGGTGTGATGCGAATCGACATCAACATCGCCAGCGGTCTTAACCGTTAAGTTAAAACCCGAGTGTTTTCCAAGTTGCGAGAGCATGTGATCAAAGAATGGGACTCCAGTATCAACTGAGATTTCACCTACGCCATCTAGATTTAACTCGACTATTACATGTGATTCTTTAGTCTTGCGTTCTACGCGGGCGATTCTCATTGGCTTTCTCCATTCAAGATCTCTTGCAGGGCGGCGATAAATTTCCGGTTCTCGGCCTCATTGCCAATGGTCATACGTAAGTGGCCTAATAATCCCACATCTCTAATGAGAACACCGCGATCTAGGAGCTGGCGCCAGAGTTGGCCTTGCTCAAGGCGAAACCCAGTAAAGAGAATGAAGTTGGCCTGGCTAGGTACTACTTGTAAGCCCATCTCTTCTAACTCGGAAGTTACGAATTCACGGGCATCGATTAGGGACGAGACGGTACCCAGAAGTTCTGCTTGGAATTCCAGCGCAACTTCTGCCGCTGCTTGAGTCAATGAACTTAAGTGATATGGCAAGCGCACCAAAAACATCGCCGAAACTATCTCTTGATCTGCAATCAAATAGCCCAAGCGAGCTCCTGCAAAAGCGAAGGCTTTGCTCATAGTGCGAATCACAATCAAGTTGGGATATTTCTTGATTAGCGTCACCGCAGATGGCAAATTGGAGAATTCTGCGTAAGCCTCATCGACAACTAATAAGCCATTTACCCTTGCTGCAGCGTCGGCCAGAACAGCGATCTCATCCAAAGTAATAACTGTGCCTGTTGGATTATTTGGTGTAGTAACAAAGGTCAACGATGGCTTCTCTTGAGAAATCTGCTTAACCGCTTGCTCCAGATCGAGTGAAAAATCTGGGCGTCGTCCACCATCGACCCATTGCACCCCAATCACCTTGGCGATCAGCGGGTGCATTGAATAAGAAGGTGTAAAGCCAAGCGTCGGTCGATCGCCGAAAGCCATGAAGAGCGATTGGATTATCTCGTTACTTCCGTTAGCCGCCCAGATCTGATCTGCATTGAAAGATGTACTAGAGAGGTTATTGATAAAAGCTGCGAGAGATTTACGAAGTAAGAGCGCATCACGATCTGGATAACGGTTTAGATTTAATGTGACTTGATGGATCCGATCGGAGATCGCCTTGGCTAACTCTGGTGATGGCGCATACGGGTTCTCATTAGTATTTAACGTCGCTTCCGCGGGTACCTGCGGCGCACCATATGGTGATAGCGGCTGTAAATCTTGGCGCAGCGGTAACCAAGCAGGCCACTTCTTCTCACTCATAAATTCTCCAGACGAACAGACATCGCTTCGCCATGCGCTGGTAGATCTTCCGAGTTCGCCAAGGTTATAACGGTGGGAACCAAATCTACGAAGGCTTGCTTTGAATATTCAATAAAGTGAAGTCCGCGCAAGAATGTTTGGACTGATAGACCGCTACTGTGGCAAGCACATCCTCCGGTGGGTAGAACGTGGTTTGAGCCAGCGGAGTAGTCTCCCAACGAGACTGGTGAAAATCTTCCGATAAAGACTGCGCCCGCGTTGCGAATCTTTAGAGAATCTTCTGCAGCGTTAGCAGTTTGGATTTCTAAGTGTTCTGCGGCGTATGCATTTACGACATCAAGGCCTTGAGCGATCGAGTCGACTAAGACAATTGCTGATTGGATTCCAGAAAGCGCTTCCTGAATGCGCGCACTGTGTTTGGTAGCGGCGACGCGAGTTTCTAGTTCTTTAACTACTTCATTTGCTAGTGCGGTTGAAGTAGTAACCAGCACTGCTGCGGCGATAACATCGTGCTCGGCTTGGCTAATTAAATCTGCAGCAACATCGGCTGCAATAGCGCTTTCATCTGCCAAGATTGCAATTTCCGTAGGCCCTGCTTCTGAGTCAATACCGATTACGCCGCGAAGTGCTCGCTTAGCAGCAGCGACATAGATATTTCCCGGACCAGTAACCAAATCGCACTTCTCTGATAAGCCATCCATTCCATATGCAAAGAGAGCGATCGCTTGCGCTCCCCCAATCGCATAGACCTCTTTAATTCCAAGCAGTGCACACGCTGCCAAAATTGTGGGGTGCGGTAAACCGCCGAACTCTTTCTGCGGTGGCGATGCAACTGCAATACTGGAAACATCTGCTATCTGCGCAGGGATCACATTCATCAAAACGCTACTTGGATAGACCGCGCGACCACCTGGTACATAAAGTCCAACGCGATCGACAGGAATCCAGCGCTCAGTTACTACCCCACCATCAACAACGTTGGTGGACTTATCTGATCGCCGCTGATCTTCGTGTACTTTGCGGATGCGCGAAATCGATAGCTCCAAAGCTTTACGGACTGCCGGATCCAAATTTGCAAGAGCGCTATCTAAATCACTCTGCTTTACACGAATTGATTGTGGTCTGACGCCATCAAACTCTTCAGCAAGTTTCAGCAGCTCTGCTTCATCACCGTTTTTCACTCGCTCCAGAATCGGCGCAACGCTTTGCATCGCAGTTGCGATATCTAGCACCGCCCGCGGAATTGCCCTTTGGTAACCAGACTTGGTTAAGGCCTGGCCGCGTAGATCGAGCGTGCGAATCATGAGTGAAGTCTAACGCTTGGAGAATTATCCTTGCGCTGCGATAAATGAAGAGCGGCTTAGATGCGAACTAGGCAATCCGGGCCGAGAATTGATTTCAGATCAGCGCTCAAACTCGGCGATGCAGTTACTAGGGCATCAATCTTCATAGTGGTTAATACCCCTTGGTCATCAATCTGCATATGAACCTCACGCTTTCCAGGGTGTGAGCGAAGTATCTCCTTCATGCGATCAACGATTGGAGGTGTGCATTGTGAAATTGGCAGAGAGATCAAAAGTGGACCAACTGGAGCAGTTGAAACATCCAAGGATTTCATTTCTAGCGCTGTGAAGCGCACTACATCATCGCGACGTTCGAACCTTCCGCGAACCGTGACTACCCGATCTTCAATCAAGGTGAGTGCATATTGATTATAAGTATTTGCAAAGAAGAGAACTTCAACTGCTCCTTCTAAATCTTCCAAGGTAACAATTGCCCAAGAGGACCCGGTTCGTGAAACTTTTCTTTGCACTCCAGTAATCAAACCCCCGAGTGTGACCATGCCATCAAGTGTGCTTTCATCTGAAAGCAAAGAACTAATCGACATATCAGTATTAGAACGTAGGATATGTTCTACACCTAAAAGTGGATGATCAGAGACGTATAGCCCTAGCATTTCGCGTTCAAAGGTGAGCAGCGTTGTCTTATCCCATTCGAAGGTTGGAATTTCTATATCCAGACCAGCGACTTGGCTCATTGACTCGCCACCGAATAAATCAAATTGCCCGATCGCTTCGGCACGCTTGGTTTCAATTACCGAATCAATCGCTTCTAAATGGATAGCTAAAAGTCCTTTGCGTGGATGTTGCAGAGAATCAAAAGCACCACCCTTAATTAGCGATTCGATCGTCTTCTTATTACAGACTTGCGCATCAACTTTTGCCAAGAAATCACCGAAAGATGTGAATACTCCTTTCTCGGTTCGAGCTGCTTTAATGGATGCGACAACCCCTTCACCAACATTTCTAATCGCGGCCAAGCCAAAACGAATATCTCTGCCACGTGGGGTGTATTCCGCATTGGACTCATTTACATCAGGTGGCAAAACCTTGATTCCCATGCGGCGACATTCTGAGAGATAGAGCGCTGACTTATCTTTATCATCACGAACGCTCGTTAACAGCGCAGCCATGTACTCAGTTGGAAAATTAGCTTTTAGATATGCGGTCCAGAAAGAGACAACGCCGTAACCTGCGCTATGTGCACGGTTAAATGCGTAATCCGAGAATGGAATCAGAACATCCCAGAGACGTTTAATTGCCGCAGTTGAGAATCCATTTTCTTTCATGCCGGCTTCAAAAGGCACATACTCTTTATCAAGGATCTCTTTATTCTTCTTACCCATCGCCTTACGCAACAAATCTGCACGCCCCAGCGAGAAGCCCGCCACTTTCTGAGCGATCGCCATTACCTGCTCTTGGTAGACAATTAAGCCATAGGTATCCCCCAAAATTTCTTGCAAAACTTCTGATAATTCAGAGTGGATTGGCTCTACTGGCTTGCGCCCATTCTTACGGTCTGCGTAGTTATTGTGCGCATTCTCGCCCATCGGCCCAGGGCGATAAAGCGCAATGACTGCTGAGATATCTGCAAATGAATCGGGCGCCATGCTCCGCAAAAGTGCGCGCATTGGGCCACCATCGAGCTGAAATACGCCCAAAGTATCCCCTCGCGATAAAAGTTCAAATGTCTTCTGATCGGCGAGAGGTAGATCTTCCAGAACTACATCAATTCCTTGGTTCTCTTTAATGTTCAAGAGCGCATCATCAAGGACAGATAAGTTACGCAGACCCAAGAAATCCATCTTGAGCAGACCAGTTGATTCACACGCGCCCATATCAAATTGAGTAATGATCGCGCCATCTGCTTCGCGGCGATGGATCGGTATGACATCTAATAAGGGCTCACGCGAGAGAATTACACCTGCGGCGTGAACGCCCCATTGGCGCTTCAGCCCTTCCAAACCTTTTGCGAGATCAACCACCTTCATCGAATCAGGATCAGAGTTGTAGAGTTCGCGGAATTCCCCGGCTTCGCCATAACGCGGATCTTTTGCATCGAAGACACCGGATAGTGAAATATCTTTACCCATCACTGAAGGTGGCAACGCTTTTGTTAACTTCTCGCCGATTACATATGGATAGCCAAGTACGCGAGTTGCATCTTTAATTGATTGCTTAGATTTAATGGTTCCGTAGGTGATGATTTGAGCAACTCGATCTTGGCCGTACTTCTCTGTTGCATATTTGATCATCTCGCCGCGCCGACGTTCATCAAAATCTAGATCAATATCGGGCATAGAGATACGTTCTGGATTTAAGAAGCGCTCGAATAAAAGGCCATGCTCAATTGGATCTAATCCAGTTATCCCTAAAACATATGCGACAAGTGAGCCTGCGGCAGAGCCACGACCCGGACCAACTCGGATTCCAACTTTCTTGGCATAAGAGACCAGGTCAGCTACAACTAAAAAGTAACCAGGAAAACCCATCTTGAGCATTACATCGAGCTCGTAATTTAATCGCTCTCTATATTGATCACTCAGGCGATCCCCGAACTTGGCCTGTAAGCCACGCTCGGCTTCCTTACGCAGCCAGCTATCTTCGCTTTCTCCAGTTGGAACTGCGAAGGCGGGCATTAAATTCTCACCTTCACGTAATTTAACGTTACAGCGTTCTGCAATAAGTAAGGTGTTATCGCAAGCTTCTGGGATATCGCGGAAGATCTGACGCATCTGTGGCGCCGTCTTTAAATAGAACTCATCGTTATCGAATTTAAAGCGCTTTGGGTCTGCCAGGGTCGTTCCTGATTGCACGCAGAGCAGTGCAGCGTGGGCCGCCGCGTCAGCGTGGTGGGTGTAGTGAAGATCATTTGTCCCAAGTAAAGGAAGTTTGAGTTCACGACCCAACTTGAGCAGATCATCCTTTACTCGCGTTTCGACATCGATTCCATGATCCATTAACTCCAGGAAGAAATTGCTTGCTCCGAAGATATCGCGGTAATCACTTGCCGCCCGCAGCGCTTCCTTGTAATTTCCCATGCGTAAACGTGTTTGAATCTCTCCACCGGGACAACCGGTAGTTGCGATTAAGCCATCGGCATATTGCGAGAGTAGTTCGCGATCCATCCTAGGCTTGTAGTAATAA
>JBIJCP010000077.1:0-5833 GCA_044344635.1 Candidatus Planktophila sp.
AATGCGAAGGGCATATTGGCTGGAAAGAGTCCTGGTGTGCTCTTAACTGATCTTGGTCAAAAACAATCGCACGATCTAGCAGAGCGCTTATCAGGTAGCAAGATAACAAGAGTGCGAATCAGTCCTTTAGAGCGCTGCCACATGACTGTTGCTCCTCTCTTAGATTCAATAAATGTGAAGAACCGTCCCGAAGTTATTGTTGATCAGAATCTCTCTGAAGTTGACTATGGAAAGTGGACGGGAAAGAAGTTGACATCTCTTTATCGAGAGAAACTTTGGAGCGTTGTTCAGAACCGACCAAGCGCTATGTATTTTCCAAATGGAGAGGGCTTGGCTGAGGTCCAAGTTCGCGCGATGCGTTCGTTACACCTCGCTGCCGCGGAAGGCGGTCTCCAAGTTCTGGTAAGCCACGGCGATGTAATTAAGAGTTTAGTCGCCGCGGTGCTTGGTACCCACCTGGATAATTTTCAGAAGATTGTGATCGATCCCGCATCGGTTACCGTTCTTGACTATGATGGCAAAGATTTTCGTATCCTGGCGTTAAATAATACGTCAAAGCCAATTTCGGAACTCGCCCAAGTAAGTGCGAAGAAGCGCAGCGCAAGGGCGCTACTCGGTGGCGGATCAGGAAAGACCGGCAAGTAATGTCTCCGCGAATCTTCCTCTTTGATCCAGTAGAACGATTTGTTGTCGGCACCGTAGGCGCGCCAGGGGAGCGGACCTTCTTTATACAAGCAAGAACCGGGACGAGGTTGGTATCTGTTGCGCTTGAGAAGGCGCAGGTAGCGGCAATCGCGGATCGTGTTCTGCAGATTCTGCGTGAGATTCGTTTAAGCGAGCCGCTATCGACCTTTGAGAAAGTTGGGATAGATGATAAACCGCTGGAGACTCCAATAGATGAAGAGTTTCGGGTAGGCGTGATTGGTTTAGCTTATGTTTCGGATCGAAGGATGATCGAAATAGATTTGCAGGCTATTGCAGATTCAGATAACCCAGATGACGAACTACTGGCGATTGAAAGCGCCGTAGAGCAAGATATTTTAAGAGTCATTATCTCACTGGGCTATGCCGAGAGCTTTGCGAAGCGAGCCAATTCAGTAGTCGCAGCAGGACGCACCCCATGCCCATTTTGTGGAGGACCAATCGATCCCAACGGTCACCTCTGTCCACGTGCTAACGGATATCGCCGCTAAATATGGGCGCAGTCGATAGAGAGCAGGTCGAACGAGATTTGATCGACTTAAACAATGGCGTTCTCACTGTTACTGGTCGCTTAGTCGATGCATCAAATGCAACTTTATATGCCTTGTGTTGCGTAAAGAGTTTAGGAGCGGAGCGAGAATTTCCTTGTATCTACAAGCCGATCGCCGGCGAAAGACCTTTATGGGATTTCCCAGATGGTTCGTTAGCAAATCGCGAGTATTTAACATTTCTAGTTAGCCACTGGTTAGAGTTAAACTTAGTTCCTCCCACGATTCTTCGCGATGGACCTTTTGGAACCGGAATGGTTCAAAAATGGATCGATATAGATCCGAGCATTGACTTGATGGAGTTTTATCAGAGCGCAGATCCAAAGTTACGATCATTGGCGCTACTTGATGTGATCTGCAATAACACAGACCGAAAGATTGGTCACTTAATTCCAACTGCAGATGGACTTGTTTATGGTTGTGATCACGGAGTTACCTTTCACTCCGATGACAAACTTCGAACAGTTCTTTGGCAATGGGCAGGCACGCCCTTCACCACCGAGGAGAAGAAGTTATTGAGCCAGGCACGCCAATTTTTTGCTGTAGATAAAGTGGATCTCGTCAGCGGTCTTATTGATGAGGAGGAGATTGCCGCAACGATCGCACGTATCGACCGTGCGCTTATTGAGGAAGCATTTCCGCTACCGAACCCGGATTGGCCCGCGGTACCTTGGCCGCCGTTCTAGGATGGGTCTATGAACGCATGGGCAGAAGTTGCGATTCCTCCCCTCGCAGAGCGGTTTGTAATTCCGCCGCTAAAGATTTTTGAGACAGCTCATCGCTCGCTGCGCCCAATCGCTAAGAAAGATAGGTACCGCATCTATGTCTGCGGGATCACGCCTTACGACGCTACCCACCTAGGGCATGCCAATACTTACCTTGCCTTTGATCTAATCAATCGGTACTTACTTGCCACCGGTAGTGAGGTTCTCTTCGTTCAAAATATCACCGATATCGACGACCCACTGCTCGAGCGTGCAAATCGCGATGGCGTTGATTGGCGCGAACTGGCGACATCACAAATTGATCTCTTCCGTTCCGATATGGTCGCGTTGCATGTTATTCCGCCTGCGCATTACATCGGCGCCGTTGAGGCGATTCCGCTTGTAGTAGATGCCATCTCAGCTCTCGAGCTTTCGAAAACCGTTTACAAAGTCGCGGAAGATTTTTACTTTCAAGTGCGAAGCGATCCAGATTTCGGAACTCGTTCTCATCTATCCGAAAAAGAGATGTTAGAGATCTTTAGTCAGCGCGGCGGCGATCCGCAGAGAGCCGGCAAGAGAGATCCATTGGATGCGCTTTTGTGGTTAGCCCAACGTGAAGGGGAGCCAGGTTGGGACAGTAAGTACGGGGTTGGTCGCCCTGGATGGCATATTGAATGTTGCGCAATCGCCCTTGGATACCTAGATATCGATCCGAACCAACGTACATCGATTGATATTCAAGGTGGTGGAAGTGATCTGATATTTCCCCATCACGAAATGTCAGCAGCGCAGGGCAAAGCCATGAATGGAAGAGAGTTTGCGGAGTTCTATATTCACGCGGGAATGATCGGTCTTGATGGAGAGAAGATGAGTAAGTCGAAGGGCAATCTCGTCTTCGTTTCACAATTACTTAAAGATGGCGTCGATCCGATGGCGATCCGAATCGCGCTTATGTCTAGCCATTACCGTAAGGATCATATGTGGAAGGAATCAGATCTACACTCTGCTCAAGCGCTGTTAAGTGATTTACGGATCGCTCTATCGCGGATGGAAGTTGCACCTACGGATCATGTAATCACGGAGATAATCTCCGCTTTATCTCAGGATTTAGATACTCCACTTGCCCTGAGCGCTTTACAGAATTGGATTGTTGCCACCAATAAAGGCGGAAGTGGTGGCCAACCTGGTGAGTTAAGTCGTGCTATTGATACACTTTTGGGAATTGCGATTTAACTCTCGCTCTGCCGACGTAAGAATCTTTCTAACTCCCGCGCCAATTCCTCACCCGATACATCAGAGAGAAGGGCCGAGTCCTTACTCTCTTCTAGCGCTTTTACATATTCAGCAACGTCGCTATCTTCGCGGGCAAGTTCGTCGACTTCGGATTCCCATTCTAGAGAATCTGCGTGTAGATCACCTTGGGGGAGGGCAATATCTAGGAAATCTTCTAAGGCGTTTACTAGTGCGAGCATCGCTTTTGGTGATGGTGAATTACTTGCGTAATGAGGTATTGCAGCCCAGAGCGATATTGCATCCATTCCGCGTCGCAGACAGGCATCGGCGATAACTCCGAGAATGCCGGTGGGGCCTTCATACTTACTTAACTCAACCCCGAGCCGTTTCGCAGTATCAGGATGAGTTCCGCTTCCGGTAACAGTTATCGGTCGCGAATGTGGTGCATCAGCGAGCATTGAGCCCAAAGTTATAATTACTGAGACCTCCAGATCATCGGCGAGATCAAGAAGCTCATGGGTAAAACTCTTCCATTTCATAGAGGGCTCAACTCCACGAACAATTACAAAGTCAAAATCGTATGCAGGAGTGGGAAGGCCGAATACCTGTGTACCGGGCCAAGTTAGTGAGCGAATTTGCGAACCATCAATTTCGACCATTGGTCGATTAACCTGAAAATCATAGAATTCTTCGGGGTCTACATCGGCGATTAACTCAGGTACAACGCCTATCTCATCGCTGATAGCGTGTTCACTACCAGTCCAAGCGCCGAGAATATGTGATGCGGCGCCAGTGGCTGCTTCTGCGGCATCGTTCCAACCCGAGAAGGCGATAATCATCACTGGTGTGCGAAGCGCAGGAATTTTGAGAATCTCCACATCGCCACCTTACGGTAACCTCGGACAAGTGACGAGTCTTAATCGCAATCGACCTGCTGGAGAGCTGCGCCGGGCCTTGGCCTCGCGTACGGTTATAGCCGACGGTGCAATGGGAACAATGCTGCAGGCGGCAGATCCCACCCTAGAAGACTTCCAAGGGCATGAAGGTTGCAATGAAGTTCTTAACGTTTCTCGTCCAGATATCGTGCTTGATGTTCATCGCCAATATCTAGCTGCGGGAGTTGATGCGATTGAGACAAATACCTTCGGCGCCAACTGGGCAAATTTAGCTGAGTATGGAATTGAAGATCGGATTTATGAGTTGGCTTTTGCAGGAGCGGATATTGCTCGTAAAGCCGCGGATGAAGTTAGTACAGCGGAGAAGCCACGCTTCGTTCTTGGTTCGCTTGGACCAGGCACCAAACTTCCATCATTGGGGCACACAACTTACGATTTCTTAAAGAGCGCTTACTACACAGCATCTAAAGGCCTGCTGGATGGGCGTTGCGATGGGCTTTTAATTGAAACTACGCAAGATCTTTTGCAGGCAAAGGCGGCAATCAACGGTGCTCGACAAGCGATTGAAGAAGTCGACTTCGATGTTGTTCTGATTGCGCAAGTTACTGTTGAGACAACCGGAACTATGTTATTGGGTTCAGAAATTGGAGCAGCGCTAAATGCGCTCGAGCCTCTGGAGATTGATCTAATTGGTTTGAACTGCGCAACCGGTCCAGCAGAAATGTCCGAACATCTTAGGTATTTATCAAAGTATTCGAACTGTGCAATTTCGGTAATGCCTAACGCTGGCCTTCCAATACTCGGCGCCAAAGGAGCGGAATACCCACTTGGCCCGGAAGAGCTGGCACAAGCGCTCGAAACATTTGTTGGTGATTACGGAATTTCTCTTATCGGAGGCTGCTGCGGAACGACTCCTGAACATTTGGCGGCTGTGGTTGCGAAGTTAGGTGCAAAATCGATTCCGGAGCGGGTGAGCGATCTTGAACCCGGCGCATCTTCGCTCTATCAGTATGTGCCATTTAGGCAGGAGAACACGTACTTAGCCATTGGGGAGCGCACCAATGCCAACGGTTCAAGGGCGTTTCGTGATGCGTTGGTCGCTGAAGATTGGCAGACCTGCGTGGAGATCGCACGTGATCAGATCCGCGATGGCGCACATATGTTGGATCTATCCGTCGATTATGTCGGTCGCGATGGCGCTAAAGATATGACTGAACTCGCCACGAGATTTGCAACCGCATCTACCCTTCCTATAGTTCTAGATTCAACAGAGCCTGCAGTTCTAAAAGCTGGCCTAGAAGCGCTCGGTGGTAGAAGCGTCATCAACTCTGTTAATTATGAAGATGGTGATGGTCCCACTTCTCGTTTTGCACGAATTATGCCGTTGGTGAAAGAACATGGCGCATCTGTAGTTGCTTTAACTATCGATGAAGAAGGGCAAGCCCGCGATTGTGAGTGGAAGTTACGCGTTGCGCGCCGTCTGATAAATGATTTAACCACTAACTGGCAGATGCGGACTGGCGATATCTTAATTGATTGTCTTACTTTCCCAATCGCAACCGGCCAAGAAGAGACGCGTCGTGATGGTATCGAAACGATAAATGCGATTCGAACTCTAAAGAGCGAATTTCCTGAAGTACAAACTACGCTGGGCGTATCAAATGTCTCTTTCGGATTGAACCCTGCTGCACGAGTCGTGCTTAACTCGGTCTTTCTACACGAGTGCGTAGTCGCAGGCTTAGATTCAGCG